>JAIVVP010000201.1:0-3986 GCA_049189775.1 Gemmatimonadota bacterium
TTCGAAGATGATCATGATGACTATAGTGCGATTATGCTCAAGGCACTGGCAGACAGGCTTGCAGAGGCCTTTGCAGAGAGACTACATCAACGTGTCCGCAAGGAATTCTGGGGCTATGGCGTGGATGAGACACTGGAAAATGAAGATCTTATCGCCGAGAAATACCAGGGTATCCGCCCTGCCCCCGGTTATCCTGCCTGTCCAGACCATACTGAGAAACCATTAATCTGGGAACTACTCAAAGTCGAAGAAAATACCGGCATCAAACTAACAGAATCCTATGCCATGTATCCGACTGCTGCGGTCAGTGGCATATATTTTTCACATCCTGAATCCCGTTATTTTGGTTTGGGAAAGATTAATAAAGATCAGGTAGAAGACTATTCTCATAGAAAGGGAATGAATAAAGCCCAGGTAGAACGTTGGTTGGCACCTAGTCTCGGGTTTGATCCTGAAGTTAGCAACTGAGCGTAGTATTTTAAAATCAAAGAGACCGTGTCTTTTAGTATCTTAACTGACCCGGATATATTCAGTCCCTGGTGATAGTTAAATATCTATCAAGCAACGTAATAAAGATCCCCTGAACCATCTGATATTACATCAACGTATGGTTTTCCAACCAGATAACCATGTACGTAATCCACCTGGAATTCTGTTGCGAAAACCAATGTTTCAGCATCTGCAACCTTAACAGCTACTATTTTTGCGCCATCATTATGTATCTTCGTAATCAAGGATCGAAGAGGTTCTCTTGGCAAACCAAATGTTAAGTCTTTTATATCTAGTTTAACGAAGTCAAAAGTTTGAGTCTCACGTATGTGATAGTATGTGGCTATCTCGGAAATGCCAGATAAAATAAATTCAATATCAAATTCACGGCGAATTTCTTCAATTAAATTTTCACAATGTTCTGTATCTCTTATGAAATGAAGCGCCTCAATTTCAAAAAGCAGACAACCTTTGGGTAAATTTATAGCCGTTAATATATTACGTAACCATGGAATAAACACTGGATCAGATATTGTACTCAAGGTTATTTTTATAGTTAACTTGATACTAACTTGTTCGTCATCTCTCTTGGTGAACGACTTCAATTGCTTAACAGTGTGCGTCAACACCCACCTGTCGACAGTCCGCTTTGCAAATGCATCGTTCATTACTTGCAATAATTGTTGCTTTGATATTTTATTGCCTTGTATATCAATAAGCTCAACTCTTACATCATAGATATCTTTAACATTGGCTTTATCGTCGGATGAAATATATACCCATGGTTGATAGTTGGCCGAAATTCTTCCATCTGCAACAGCTTCTTCAATATCAAAATCACCTGCCAGGTTATCAGCATGCCGGGAGGAAGAAACTGATTCGACATGCTTTAAATTAATTTCACCATAGTGGTAAATATTCTTTGCTTCGTCTGATTTAGCAGACTCACATAGAGCAAGTGCAATTGACAATAACTCATAATCTGTCTTATCAAATTCTCCTTCTTCAAAGTGATGAGGACTTATTACACCAGCGTTTACTGAACATGAATAAGTTTTTGTACCCGCCGTATAGTTCTCATTATCTAATTGTTCACAAATAGTATTGACATGCTTCTCACATATATCTGTTTCAATTAAAACTGCGATAAATTCTTCTCTATAGGTGAATATATTAGTAATTAAATCATTTGATGTAATATAATCGTATACACAATCAGCAATACATTTAATATAGCTATCCTGATGGTCGATTCCTTTCCCTTCACCAATCTCCTGGTAAGCTACAGGATTAATTAATAGTAAATTGTTCTTTGCGTCTTTTTCTTTTGTTATTAATTGAAGCTTTTTAATAAAATCTGATTTATTAAAAATAATACTTTTATTTGTAAAGGTAGCTATCTTTTCTTGTTCCTGCCTTTTCCTTGATACACATTCATTGATTGATTCCAGTAATTTATCATCGTTCATGCGCCCTTTAACGATATAATCGTCAATGCCTATTTTTATTGCATTACTTGCTATCTCTTCACTACCGTGGGCTGTCATAAGAATAGTCGCTGGTATTTCTTCAGGTTTAAATCTTTTAAACCAGTCTAGGCCCGTATAATCAAGACCAAAATCATAGTCCAGAATTATCAAATCAATATCATCCCAGGAATAATTCTCGTCAGGCATATCATCTGTTACAGGATCAAATTCATCAAATGATGTATCTGGAAAAAAGCGTTGCAGCTTGCTGGTTATCAGGTTTCTATAATCAGCATCATCGTCGATGACTATGATCTTTTTGTATTCAGCGGTCATAACATAAAAGGGACAATTAGATTCATTCTACTTTCTATATTTACCAGGTTTTATGAATATTCTTTATATTCAACGAACTAATTGTAGCTTGAATCAATAAATAAAAAGTGTTCGTATACTAAAATTGTGTTTATTCCTCGAATAAACAGGTCCACCAGGCATACTTAAATGTTAAAAACCTACCCCATATGGGGTAGGCGCCACTAAATAATTACACAGGTTTATATCAGGATTATAGTAGGCTGAGGTATTCACATCTGGCACAGGAAATTCAATGCTGTTTAAAACTTACTGACTATCCATAACCCAGTAAACTTTCAGATATATCCTCATCAGTCGGAGGTTCTGCTCTCTTGTTTATTTCCTTGATTGCATCACCAAGCTTACGGGGCCATGGGGGGATAGACTGGAATTCCACTGGCAGTTCGTCGATAGCAGCTTCTGCCGATTCTTTATCTGGATATATACCATATAACAGCAGGTAACGAGGTTTACCTGAGGGAGTATATTTTACATAGCCAGATAATTGATCCTGAATGCCAGATTGGCCACTCAACAGATTTTTAATATTACTCATATATTGGGCTGATAATAATTGAAGTACATATGAATCAGCAGCTTGTTGTCTAAGCCAGACCGGTCCTTTTATACCAGCTATAAAATCAGGTATTGTTTCGAGATTGAAGACGTTTTCATCATCAGTATCTGTCCTTGTCTCTGGCATCACCTCTTCTACATCTTCAATGGCGGGGCTTTCTAAATCCACGATCTCTCCAGCATAATCTCCTAAAGGAATTACAATGCCTTCTTCTATCTCAATAAATGGTTCTGATACGTTGTCCAGCTCATTCACCACATCGGAAATTTTTCTCGGCCAGGGAGGTATCGACTGGAGTTTATCCGGCAGTTCATTAATAGCGGCTACTGCTGCCTTTCTGTCTGGATAACTACCGTACAACAGCAAGTATCTTGGTTTACCTGAAGGTGTGTATTTTACATAACCAGATAATTGACTTTGAATGCCAGACTGGCCACTCAACAGGTTTCTTAGATTACTCTTATATTGGGCTGATATTATCTGCAGTACGTATGAATTGGCAGGCTGTTGTCTGATCCAGTCAGGCCCTTTAATATTTTGTAAAAATTCTGGAACTGTTTCCAGATTGAAGACATTTTCATCATCTGCATCTGTCATCGTCTCTGGCATCGCTACTTCTTCATCTTCAATAGCGGGAAGTTCTATTTCCTCGACATACTCTGCCACTTCTTCTGCTTCTGTTGTTTCTGTATCCGATATATCTTCAGACAAATCTTCTTCAATTAATGGTTCTGATTGAATTTGAGAAATCTCATCATCAATATTTATGTCATCTTCATCTATTAGTTCAATTTCTTCTGCTATTTCCTGATCATCTTCCTCTACTTGACCATGAGTTTCCTCTATTATTATTTCCTGTTGTTGGCTAGCGGTTGTTGTCTCGGTTACATCTACATCTTTTTGTTTATTGAGATATGAATAAGCAAGAAATGCAGAAATCAATACAACAGCAATAACAGATAATCCAATTACGACCATCGATCTCTTCTTTTCGTTATCTTCCAGTGCATCTTCATCAGCTAATAATTCTTCATCTATTTCATCGTATATTGAAGTAACCTCATCAATGATTTCTTTAGTTTCTTCCTCAATTT
>JAIVVP010000202.1:0-3970 GCA_049189775.1 Gemmatimonadota bacterium
CACTAAAAGATCTTCACAGTGAAAAAAAAAATGTACCCACTATGGGTGGTATTATAATTTTGATTGCAATTATTATTTCTACCTTGCTCTGGTGTGACATTTTTAACATATATATTTTATTAGTTTTGTTTACAGTGAGTTTTTCAATTTTGGGTGATCTGGTAGAAAGTATGTTCAAGCGTATGGCAGGAATAAAGGATAGCAGTAATATTTTGCCCGGGCATGGTGGTGTGCTGGATCGTGTCGATAGTCTGACATCTGCTGCACCTGTATTTTTTGCGGGGCTTTGGGTAATGGAGAGAATTTCATGATTGGCCTGACGCTACTCGGTTCCACAGGAAGTATTGGTATCAGCACTCTGGATGTGGTTTCTCGCCACAAGGATAAATATGAAATTATCGCACTGACAGCAAACCGAAATATTGAATTGCTTATTGAGCAATGTGAAACATGGCAGCCAAAATACGCGGTTATTGCTGATGACGATCTTGCAGAATCGTTAAATAAAGGTTTAAAGGGGAAAGGCCTGGATACCGAAGTACTCTCGGGGACAGAAAGCTTGCAGACAGTTGCTGCCCTGGCAGAAGTAGCTTATGTAATGGCCGCTATTGTTGGTGCAGCGGGGTTATTGCCAACGCTTGCAGCTGCAGAAGCCGGTAAACGAGTATTGTTGGCCAACAAGGAATCATTAGTTATGTCTGGCAAATTATTCATGGATACCATTCATGAATCTGGAGCCGAACTTTTGCCGGTTGATAGTGAACATAACGCTATTTTTCAGAGCATGCCGACAAATTATAGAGATGGTTTGTCAAAAACAGGTGTTGAAAAAATACTTTTGACTGCATCTGGCGGGCCATTCAGAACAACATCTCTTGATGAATTAAAAACCGTCACCCCTGAGCAGGCATGTGCGCATCCAAACTGGGATATGGGCAGAAAAATTTCAGTGGATTCAGCAACAATGATGAACAAGGGTCTTGAAGTTATTGAGGCATGTTGGTTGTTTGATACCGATCCCGGGAAAATACAGGTCGTTTTACATCCGCAAAGTGTTATTCACTCCTTAGTTCAATATATTGATGGTTCTGTATTGGCTCAATTGGGGAATCCCGATATGAGAACACCCATCGCCCACGCTCTTGCATGGCCTGAGCGTATTGATTCAGGGGTTGAATCACTCAACTTATTTGATGTGGCACATCTTGATTTTGAAATCCCGGATATGGAAAGATTTCCCTGTCTGCGACTGGCATATGAGGCGATGACAGCAGGGGGAACATCAACTGCGATTTTGAATGCCGCAAATGAAATTGCCGTTGAAGCATTTTTGAATAAGCAGATCAGTTTTACCGGGATCCCTGAACTGGTTGAAGCCACACTGGATAATATTCCAGGTGTTGAAGCGGACTCAATTGATACGGTCCTGGCTGCTGATGCTGAGGCGCGTCTGTTTGCTAATGAATATACTAAAGGTTTGCTTGTTTCATGATGGAATTTTTACAACATCTCCTCGCATTTGTTTTCGCACTGGGCGTTTTAGTGACCTTCCATGAGTTTGGTCATTTTTGGGTTGCACAAAAATGTGGTGTCAAGATTTTAAGGTTTTCAGTTGGATTTGGTAAGCCACTATGGTCAAGGCGATTAGGTAAAGACCAGTTCGAACTGGTTATTGCAGCGTTGCCTTTAGGTGGTTATGTCAAGATGCTGGACGAACGAGAAGGCAATGTTGCAGAATCCGAACTTAATCGTGCGTTCAATAGAAAATCATTGGCTCAACGAACAGCCATTGTCCTGGCTGGTCCTGTTTTTAATTTCATCTTTGCTATTGTTGCATTCTGGTTCATGTTTATGATTGGACTGACCGGGTTGAAACCTGTCGTCGGTGAAGTGGAACAGGGTTCTATCGCATATCAGGCTGGGCTCAATGAAGGTGTTGAGATCATTGCCGTTGATTCTCGTGAGACAAAAACATGGACCATGGTTGTTGATGGATTTGTAGGCAAAATTATTGATGCTGGCAAGGTGGATATTAAAGTTCTTGATGGTTCGGTAGTTAAGCTTTTGACTTTCAATTTTGAAGGTTTATCAATCGATGATCTGGCGGAGCAAGGATTGTTAAATAAAATCGGCATCACACCGAAGAAATTTAAAGTACCTGCCATTGTTGGAGATGTGCATTCAGGTTTACCTGCGGACAAGGCCGGTCTGATCGCCGGAGACTTGATTGTCTCTGCAAATGGTGAAGAGATAGAGGATTGGTTGCACTGGGTTAAATATGTGCAGGCTCATTCAAAAATCAAAATAAGCATGGAAGTAAAGAGAGGTGATGAGCATTTAATCATGGAACTCACCCCGGACGAAAAAACAAGAGATGATGGTACGATCATAGGTTTTATCGGTGCTGCCAATCAACCAGTGGAAGAAATGTTTGGCAAGGAGTCATATGCATTCTTCCCGGCCTTGTTAAGGGGCGTTGAAAAGACCTGGGACATGTCATGGTTAACATTACGAATGCTTGGCAAGATGATTACAGGTCAGGCATCCGTTAAAAATCTCAGTGGCCCAATAAGTATTGCACAATACGCAGGCGATTCAGCTCAGAGTGGACTCGCGGCGTTTTTGTGGTTCCTCGGTATAGTCAGTGTGAGTTTGGGCGTCCTTAATCTCTTGCCTGTTCCGCTACTTGATGGTGGCCATTTACTGTATTACGCAGTTGAATTCATTAAAGGCAGTGAAGTGTCAGAATCAACGCAAATCATTGGTCAACAAATTGGATTCACATTATTGCTGGGTCTTATGATACTTGTATTTTATAATGACATCGCGCGGCTGATGGGATAAAGCCGCTTTTTTCTAATAAAAATATAAAAAACAAGTATATGCAAAAGTTTGTTTATAAATTACTTTATGTAGCGTTTTTTTACCTGTTCATGCAAATGAATGCTTATGCTGTTCAGGAGTTCGTAATTGAGGACATTCGGGTCGAAGGTCTACAGAGAATTACGCCGGGAACTGTTTTCACCCATTTACCTATGAAGGTGGGTGATACCTTTGACGATTCCAGATCCAGTGAGGCAGTCAGGGCATTATTCAAGACCGGATTTTTTAAGGATGTCAGGTTGGAGCGTGATGGAGGTATCCTGGTTTTTATACTGGTGGAACGTCCTGCAATTGGCAGTATTACCCTGATTGGCAATGAAGATATTCGTAGTGAGGATTTGATAGATAGTCTAAGACAGATTGGTTTTGCCGAAGGCCGTGCCTTTGATCGTGCACAACTGGAAAAACTGGAACAGGAACTAACAAGACAATATAACTCTTTGGGAAAGTATGCTGTCAGACTGGAGTCAACAGTTACTGAACTGGACAATAATCGTGTCGCGGTGACAATTGAAGTTTCTGAAGGTGTTGCAGCCAAGATTCAGAAAATTAATATTGTCGGTAATACGGTTTATAAAGAAAAGAAGTTGCTCAAAAAATTCAAGTTAAGTACGACATCATTATTATCGTTTTATACTAAAAACGATCAGTATTCCCGTCAGAAATTAAGTGCAGATCTGGAAACGCTACGCTCATATTATCTGAATAATGGCTATATTAATTTCAATATTGATTCTACTCAGGTCTCCATCACGCCAGATAAAAAAGGTATTTACATCACTATTAATATCACCGAAGGGGAATTGTTTAGCGTTTCTGAAGTCAGGCTGACAGGTAATTTGATATTGCCTGAGGAAGAACTTGCTGATCTGATCAGTGTCAGGCAGGGAGATATATTTTCGCGTAGAGATTTAACAAACAGTAGTGATGCCTTAAGTACACGTTTGGGCAATGATGGTTATGCCTTTGCCAATGTCAATTCAATTCCTGAAATTAATGATGAAGAACATACTGTCGCAGTGACATTCTTTGTTGATCCGGGTAAACGTGCATACGTGAGGAGGATTACTTTTAGTGGTAACACCAG
>JAIVVP010000203.1:0-3951 GCA_049189775.1 Gemmatimonadota bacterium
CTGGGAATGGATTGGCCTTGCCTTTCTCGCGGGTGGCATCTGGTTAATCATCAAGGGAATCATTAAATGGCAAATACCCCTGGTTTTTATATTCACTTTGTTCGCACTGAGTCTCATTTTTCATGGCTATGATCCTGAAAGATTTGCCTCCTCAATGTTTAATCTGTTCACAGGTGGGACATTACTCGCTGCTTTTTTTATTGCCACAGATCCGGTTACCGCTCCATCCACACCACGCGGGAATATTATTTACGCCACAGGGATTGGCTTACTGATCTATATCATCAGGACCTGGGGGGCTTATCCAGATGGCATCGCTTTTGCCGTACTGATAATGAATGCCGCAGTACCATTTATTGATGGTGTCACACGGCCTGACGTTTTTGGCAAGGTCGAGTCATGAAGCTCTCATATAAAGAATTAATCCCCTTTAGTGTTATAGCGATTCTGTGTGGGATCGTTTTATCATTTAGTCATGGGCTTACCAGGGAACGTATTTCTGAAAATATAGAAATGCAAAAATTAAAGATAATTACTGCAGTCATGACACCTGACTTTGATAATGATATTTACCACGATGTAAAAGTAATCAATTATACGGATGATTCGGGAAATGAATTAACAACCAATGCCTACAGAGCAAGAAAATCTGATGACTCTGTCGGCGTAGTCTTCATGCCCATCCCGGCAACGGGTTACAACGGGCCAATTCAGTTATCGATTGGCATCCTTGAGGATGGGTCAATATTTGCTGTACAGGTACTGTCACATCATGAAACAGAAGGTCTTGGGGGCAATATTCATCAGGACAAAACGGACTGGCTGAATAATTTTGCACAACAGTCTCTCGACGTCAGTGCCATGGACCAATGGGCTGTAAAAAATGAGTCCGGTAAATTTGACCAGCTAAGTGGAGCAACAATTACCTCACGCGGTGTTATCAATGCTGTTAAAAATAGTTTAAAATTATACGTGATTGAGCAGGACACATTGTTTCTAGATTAATGTTCTTTCAGGCAATGAGTACATGCCTGAAAATACAGATATAGGGATACAGACCTGAGGGTATAGACATGGTACAGACTAAAGACCTACCTGATTCACCTGAAGATATTGTTGAGTACCTCCGTAACCACCCTGATTTTTTTGTTGAACACACGGATATCCTTTCTGAACTCAACATCCCGCATGATACTCCCGGTCAACTCGCTGCTACCGGGAATGTCGCTTCGCTGATTGAGCACCAGGTAGCCCAATTACGCCATGAAAATTCCAGTTTAAATGAAAATCTGGAGAAATCAGAAGAAGATGTAGCGCATCAGCGAGATCTTGCAAAGACAACTCATGATTTATCCCTGCAACTAATGAAAGTTGATTCATTGGAATCACTCAATGATCTTTTGAGTAAAAATTTAAGACAACATTATCAGGCCGAACGTTTCCTGTTTCTGGTATTTAAAACACCTGTTGATTCTGAAAACTGTTCTAACATCCATTTTCTTGAAGCCAACTCAAAACTGGCCTTTATGTTTACCGAACTGTTCCACCACAACAAGCCACTTTGTGACAGTTTACAAATAGAGCATATAGATGCGCTGTTTGGATCAGAAGAAGAAACAGAGACAATTCGCTCTACGGCACTGATCCCGGTACAACAATCTGATTGGCATGGAATGCTGGTGCTTGGTAGCAAAAAACAGGATCAGTATTGCCATGGCTTCGAAATGGATTTACTTAATTACATCACAATGATTTCTGCAGCACTGATAGAAAACATAGTTTCTAATGGTCATACATAAGTATGTGTCAGGTACAACTTATACTAATTCATCGATTGCCTGACACCATACAATTTTGAATATAGTCCATCCTGTGAAAGTAATTCCCGGTGGCTACCCTGTTCACTAATAACGCCCGCTTCAAATACATAGACATGGCTTGCCTGTTTGATGGCACTTAACCTGTGCGCTACGATCAGAGTAGTTCTATCTTTTAGAAAATCACTCAGGGCTGCGTGTAATTGATATTCGGTCTCCGCATCCAGTGCTGAAGTTGCTTCGTCCAGGATCACAACTTTTGGTTCGCTTAACACCATCCGTGCAATAGCCAATCGTTGTCTTTGCCCACCAGATAAGCGAATACCCTGTCTGCCAACTATAGTATCCAGACCATTCTGCATTTCCTCTACCGTGCCTTTTAATTGTGCTATTTCAAGGGCGTGCCATAAGCGATCATTGTCCAGCTCACGACCCATAGTCAGGTTGGTCCTTATGGAATCATTAAACAATGCCGGGTGTTGCAATACTGTTGCGACGTTTTCGCGGATAACATCAAGACCTATATCTGAAACAGGAACGCCATCATAATAAATCATGCCTGTCCTGGCAGAATATAGACCAATCAAGACCTGAACCAATGTCGATTTACCTCCGCCACTGGCACCCACCAGGGCTATTTTATCGCCCGGTGCAATATCCAGATTAATCCCGTCCAGAACATCTGAATCACTACTGCCATAGGAAAAATGGACATCTTCAATTCTGATCCCGACCGTATGTTTGTTCGCAAATGGATTTTTAATATGGCGATATTCAGGTTCCTGATGTAATGCAGGCAAGGCATTAATTCTTTCAAGTGCAGCATTTGCGCTATACCAGGCATACTGTATGTTAAGGATCTCCTGCACCGGGCCCATCATGAACCATAGATAGCCAAACACGGCGAACATCAGACCGATACTTAGCCCTGAAAAAACCACCATCAACATGGCAACAGCACGGAAGAAATCAAATCCAAACAGAAATATCATAAAACTAAGGCGGTTCGCCGCATCACTTTTCCAGGCAAACGCAGCACCCTGCTCCTTGACTGCCCTGGCCTGATCAATAATTTGCATTATGTAATGACGCTCGCGATTACTGGCACGTATTTGATGAATCGAATCCAGGGTCTCGACCAGGCTTTGTTGAAAAATGGCGAATGCTGAATTTTCCTTTTTCTTTAATTCCTTAACGTGCTTGCCCAGAACCATGGTGAAATAAATCACGACTGGATTAACCAACAGGATGAGCAATGCCAATTGCCAATGTATCCAGAGTAAAATTGCTGCAACGCCAATCACCGTCAGGACAGCAACCAGCAAGCGACTGACGGTACTGCCCACAAAGTCATCGATGGTTTGTAAATCTGTAACCAGGTATGAAGCGACGGTGCCAGAACCCAGGGTCTCATATTCAGACATGGAAACCTTCTGCAGATGCGATAGCAGGGCATGACGAATTCTGAAAATGACATCTTTGGCAATAATGGTAAATTGTCTTGATTGCCATACATTCAATACCAATGCTGTCAATCGCAAACATAAAGTCAAAATCAGCATCACCGAGATATAGAGTATTGGCCCATGCCATGCATCAGGGGTATTGGCGTTGATTGTTGCTACAACGATTGCGGGTTTATTTAACAGGACTTCATCCACCAGCAATGGCATCAATAAAGGTAAAGGCACACTGGCGAGTGTTGCCAGGATAGCAATAATATTTGCGTAGACAATTTCACGTTTGTGCTCACTGGCAATATTTAAAATATATTTCCAGTTGTACACCTGGTTCACTGCCTTATTTTCTTCCAGGATCGGAGTGTCTTGAATATTTGCCATTTTCTTTTGCTATTTACCTAAAATCTGTCCCACTGTAAGGGTGGCTCATCCATCAATGCTGCCTGCTCACGTAGACTCAGTATATGATCTTCCCAATACTGTTGGGTATTAAAATATGGGAAGGCCATGGGAAAGGCAGGGTCACTCCAGCGGCGCGCTAACCATGCTGAGTGATGCATAATCCTGAGCGACCTGAGCGCTTCGATTAAATATAATTCGCTAACATTGAAATCACGAAATTCCGAATAACCTTCCATTAGGTCAGCAAGTCTCTCAGTCATGTACTCACGATC
>JAIVVP010000204.1:0-3942 GCA_049189775.1 Gemmatimonadota bacterium
CTCTTCTTCCTGTGAAAGAAGGAAGTATTTATCCGGGCAAAGATAGCATTACTGCAGTATTGCTTATGGTCGATACCAGTGACCCCGCACGACAAAATGTGGTCGACAAGAATAAAGTACATATCCGCAAGATATCATCATCATCCAGAGAATATCATCGTTTTGGACTTGCCAGCTTTGATAAGGAACTGAGATTAGATGCCCCTATAGGCTCTGATTCCACAGTGATAAATAATGCCGCAAATAATCTTAAAGCAACCGGCTCAACAACTGAGTTGTACAGGAATATGCTTGAAGCCATCACATTGTTCCGAGATGTTGACGCTGAAAGAAAATCAATCTTCCTGTTCTCAGATGGTCTGGCTGAAGATAAGGCTTATTTTCATAATGATGTTATTAAGGCTGCGAAAAATGCAGGAATTATTATTACCAGTATCGGTTACCCGAGGTCTGTTCTCCAATCAGTCTCATTGCAAACATTAAGGAGACTGAGTGAAGAAACTGGCGGGATATATATAGAAGCTGACAATCATTTCAATATCCCTGCTGATTTTTTGAACCAGCCTTTCACCAGCCTTGATAATGGTGGGGACTTTAATGTTCCTTTGCACAAGATTATCGATAACAAAGTAAACGATGAGACCAATATCAGACTCAAACTTGAAACAGATATCGGAACAACAATAATACCCGTATCTATTAAATTTAAATCGGTCCCTGTCGTACATACACAAACAACTATAATAGAAAAATTATCTGCTCCTGATGAGAGTAATAAACAGGCAATGACCTCGCCAGCAGTCCCCATTCAGATCATTACACAACCATCAAAAAGTAATAAATTCGAGGCCTGGCTATGGTACGTCATACCTGCGGCACTGTTTGTATTGATGGCACTAACTGTTGCTACCTTTGTTATGATGCTGAAGAGACAACACAAGATGCAGGGAAATGGTATGGTGAATTTTCCTGAAGTCAAGCCTTATGCCTTCCTGATAACACAGGATGAATCAAAAGCAAGGTATCCAATTACACGAACAACTTGTCGACTGGGTCGAAGTAAAAACAATGAAATTACATTACGGGACAGTTCCGTTTCCAGACGTCATGCAGAAATTCACCGGGACAAAGGCGATGAGTTTACCTTGATCGACCTGAATTCACTCAATGGTGTCTTTGTTAATGATGAAAAGATTGGCAGATATAAATTGAAAGAAGGTGATATCGTTGAAATCGGAGATATCAGCCTGAGATTCACGCTAATGCCAATAGACTATCAGCTTGAAGAAGCAACTGAAATGCAGGATACCAAGACGCCCCCAATACACTAATGTGTACACTGATTTGCATACTGATTTCACAGTAATATTAATATTATCATCAAGGACCTGGTTCTATCCATTTATTAATAAGGTCAATAGCAGCGGTTGCAGATAAATCAGGAATTTCCCCTGCAAACAAACTGCCCTCATTTTCATTAATCAGTGAAACAATATTCTCGGCCCTCAGCCGACCTTTTTTATTCATACATTGCTCTGGATAAGTAGCGAGCATTGCCAATGCAGCACCAAGAATATGTTCTTTATCACTATTATAAGAGGCCCCATTCTGGCTTTTACCTGCTGAAGGATCACTAGCGTCATTCACAGTAGAAAGTACTGCCATCATCACAAATTCCATTAAAGTCGATAATTCTAATGGAATATCTACACGACTGATGGCTGCCCATTTATAGACGTCAATGGGTGTTGCTTGCCATTCATCCGCCGGACTTTCCCGATTCACGACCAATAGTAGATCTTGCTCAACGCAATGTTGGGCATGTTCCCATAAGTCCTGATATTTTTGTTCGGTAGCTTCATCAACAGATGAGTTGGAATATATTTCAGGATCTATTGATAATAACAATGGAATACCCTGACTTTTTAGATGCCAGGACTCTTTTACTGCCCATTTCTCATAGAGTTTCTGTAGCCTGATTTTATCTTCGCCATATATAGCTTTCTCTCTCTGGCTCATGTCCAGACTAAGGTCAGCACTTTCAGCATTACTGTATATTTTACGAGTAGAAGATTTACTGGATTGGCCAAGAATATTTCGAAGTATACGACCTGCTTTTTCAATAATATTTTTCTCTGTCATGTTATATTTTCTATCATGGTTAATTCTGAATCACTAAAGCCTGCCTGACGACGAGCTTTTTTATTTAATTTATTTTTCACAAATACCGGCCGGTATTTCTTGAGTATTTCCTGAAATGTCACATCAGATTTTATGTTTCTTTGTTTACATAAATATTCAAACCAGGCTGAGCCGATATGCACATGCCCTATTTCATCTTCGTAAATCTGTTGCAAAATTTCCGCCGCTTCATCTGCACCATGATTGATGAGCCCCTTAATCATATCTGGTGTTACATCCAGTCCTCTGGCTTCAAATACCCTGGGGATCAACGCCATACGTATTAATGGGTCATCCATGGTTTGAATTGCCATGTGCCAAAGGCCGTCATGTGCTGCATATTCCCCGTAGAAACTACCCTGTTGTTCAAGCCAGGCCCGGATCATTGAAAAATGCCTGGCTTCTTCTCTGGCAACGCCTATCCAGTCAGAATAATATTCCCTCGGTAAATTACGAAATCGGTAGACCGCATCCCAGGCCAGATCAATGGCATTAAATTCTATATGAGCAATTGCATGCATCAAGATGATTCTTCCCTGTTGCGTCCCCATACCACGCCTCGGTAATTTATCAGGAGTGACAAGCTCAGGTTTTACCGGTCTTCCCGGGTTTATTATTTTTATTGGTGCTGAATTCTCATGTAAACCAAGATTATCTGATTTCCATAATTCCTCATATTTCGCGGTCAGTTCAAGCTTATCATCTACATCACAGCACATAATGCACTCGTAAGCAGCTTCATACAGATTACTGGTCATCTATCCACTCCCAGTTAATCTGCCATGCTGCTTCTGACTCTGATGCAGCATATTTACTTTCAAGCCATAAATCAGCTACGGCAATCAATTTATTTTCATAGTAGATTAAAGGGATACGATCACGCATCCAGGGGGGCACCCCATGCTCCTGAAATAACTTTTTCAAATCGTGCGTTTCCTTACGACCAGGTAGTTTTATTTGTTCACCTCCCTGCCTGTACCTGACCTCGACAGTATCACTTGATAACATATCCTTTTTGATGCCATTACCTTTCCCGGAGATGGCTTTTAAATATCCAGATGTTAATTCGAGTCTCTCCTCAAGATTCCATGGCATACTCATTTCCACATCATGAGCCGGAAGTGATTTCATAATATACAGATATTCACGATACCGCCTGATCTCACCTCCTTTCCACTTAACACAGGGGTTTCTATCAATGTTTGCATGAATAACTTCTGCAATTATTTTCTCAATAATCCGGGCATTGGGAGTTTCAAGTTTATTTTGTTTAATCCATGCCCTGAGGACATTCTTTTTCCTTATACCAGATAGATTGTTAAAACTAGACATATCAAGTTTTTTATAATCGCTCTCACAGACCACATCTAAATCGCTTCTGGATATCTCATTGATGAGACATCTTGCCTCAGCTTGATGTTTAGCCGCGCGTTGCACTGTCTTTAGTGCGCCTGGCCAGCGCGTGAGTAATTCAGGAATGATTCTGTTTCTCAGGAAATTACGATCATATTTATTTGATTTATTACTCTCGTCTTCAACCCAATTCAATGATGTGTTTAAGGCAAAACCGTGAATTTCTTCTCTGGAGAATTCAAGTAAAGGTCTTACCAGGAATCCTTTTGAGAATTCTCTGGATTGTGGCATACCTACAAGACCATCTGGCCCGGTTCCTCTCATTAACTGCAGGATTATCGTTTCTATCTGATCGTTCATATGATGCGCAGTAATTAATAAATCATGACTGTTAATCAAATTACTGAA
>JAIVVP010000205.1:0-3891 GCA_049189775.1 Gemmatimonadota bacterium
AGTCAAGATTGATTCTTTTGCAGTGAGTAAGTATGAAATTACCTTTGCAGAATATGATTTGTTTGCCAAGGCAACAAAACGTAAGCCCCCCAAAGATCTGTATATGGATAGAAATACACATCCCGTTATCTTCGTAAAATGGGATGATGCCTATTACTACGCAAAATGGCTTTCCGAACAAACCGGCAAAAAATATCGTTTGTTGAGCGAAAGTGAATGGGAATATGCGGCCTCAACGGGTAAAAAGAGTCCTTTTTGGTGGGGCTATGATGAAGAGCCTGGCAGAGCGCACTGCTTTGAATGCAAAACGGGCCTGGATCCTCGCAAAGCATCAAAAGTCGGTGGCTTTGATGCGAACAAGTTTGGCATTCATGATACGGCAGGTAATGTTGCTGAATGGGTTAAAGACTGCTGGCATGAAAATTACAAAGGTGCACCTACTGACAATGAAGTCTGGGAAGGTGGAGACTGTTCATACAGGGCTGTAAGAGGTGGAGCATATCTCAGTCCACAACAGTCTATTAGAAGCGCGAAAAGGGACAAGCTAAAATCCGATGCTGGCTATGACCATGTCGGTATCAGGCTCGCCAGAGAACTGGATTAGGTCAGACATCAGTAGTTAGACATCACTGTGCCCGAGGTCCATCTCGGGTAAAATCCTATCACGTATCATCTGTTTAATTTCTTTCGACTCCGGGAATCGACCTTTTTCCTTCTTTGAAAATAATATCTCATCATCAAGACGTATTGTAAAAATACCACCTGACGAGGGTTTCAGGCACAGGCTGGTAATATTTTCACCAAAAGTCATCAGTATTTCCTGGGCCATCCAGCTGGCACGCAATATAAATCTACATTGCGCACAATATTCGATTTCTACATTACAGGAATTTTTCCCAGCAACCATCTGTTCAGTCCTCAGTCAATCTAGATAGGTACACAAAACGGAGATTCTCCATGAAATATTTCAAGAATATTACATATAGTCTGCTAGCTGTCATCTCATTCAGTTTAATATCAGTAAGTGCGTATGCCGGTGGCTATGGTGTTCAGATCGGTGCTTACGGACCTGGGTATCAGTTTGCATACAACAGCTACTATCCATCAGCATATTTTGGCTACCACAGTCCAGTAATAGCTTATCGTCAACACTACAAGCCACATCATGGCTATTATAGGGCCCATGGCCGACATTATAGCTCCCCGCATCATTACAATTCACACAGACAATCTGCCTATCGTTATAGACAGGATAACCACCACAACGGGCATGGTAGAAACAGACTAGCCCACAACAGGAGACATTGATAACCATCGCTTACTTTCTGGCTTACTCTCCTATGTAACAGGAGAGTAAGTTATTTCTGTATTCATGAAGAATCACTCTGATAAAGAATATAAATAATCAATAGCAAAGCTGGTATCCCGAGCAATCCCGCATACAGGAAAAAATAGGCATAACCAGCTGCATCAACGACGATACCAGAAAACCCACCGATAAATTTTGCTGGTAGAGTCATTAAAGAACTAAACAAGGCGTATTGAGTCGCTGAATATGCCTTGTTTGTCATACTCGATAGATAGGCAATAAAGGCTGAAGTGGCAAATCCGCCACTTAAATTATCAGCAGAAATAACAACAGCCAATGTAGAAATGTTTGGCTCAGTCCTGGCCAGCCAAACAAATAATAAGTTTGTCACTATTATCATGACAGAACCAAATATCAGCGGCTTTTCAACGCCGTACCTGGTCACAAAAATGCCACCAAGTGCAGCACCGAATATGGTCATAAAAAAACCGAATATCTTGGCCACATTTGCAATTTCTGTTTTACTAAATCCAAGATCCAGGTAAAACGGATTTGCCATCACACCCATCGTAATATCACTTAATTTGTACGTCGCAATAAGTAATAGAATGACAAGTGCCATACGGCCATTGCGTTCAAAAAACTCAACAAAAGGACTGACTACTGCATCGACAAACCAACGACCCGTCCTTTTGCCATAATTACCATCTTTGCCCAGTCCTAAAGTTGATTCTAATTTTTGTTCTACTTTTTCAGCAATCTTACTAATCTGATGTATGGGTTCAGAAATAACCAGAGTAGCCACCATGCCTATCAGCATCAGTGTTGCCATTGTTATATATGCATAACTCCAGGACTGCCCTTCTGCTATATAAAAGGCCCCTGCTCCGGCAACCAGTAATGCCAAACGGTAGCCAAAGACATAGGTTGCCGCCATCGCACCCTGATATTCATCATCTACTGCTTCAATTCTATAGGCATCGATGGTTATATCCTGCGTAGCTGATCCGAATGCAACAATTACTGCATAAATAGCGATGAAGGTTAATTGTGTTTCAGGAACACAGCTGGCCATTCCAAGTAAACCAGCAGCAATTACAATTTGTGCACAGAGCATCCACGAACGTCGCTTGCCCAATTTCTTTGTTAACCAGGGAATTGGTAAGCGATCCACGATTGGTGCCCAAAATACCTTGATAGAGTAAGTAATACCCACCCAGCTGAAAAAACCAATCGTTGTCCTTGTGACACCTTCGTCTCTCAACCATGCAGACAAGGTTGAGAATACCAGTAGAAAAGGCAGGCCAGCAGCAAAACCGAGAAAAATCATGCCAATGACCCGGGGCTTCTGGTAAACAGAAAATGCCTCACGCCAACTCTTGCTCGGCAAGACTTTATTATTATTTACATCAGTATTCATTATCATTAATTCAATTTTTTATGCAGAATATATCTAAGGATGGTCTGAACAAGTTGCACAATACATTTATTCGTCATTCTGGCGTAGGCCAGAATCAAGTCAAAACAATTGTTTACTGGATGCTGGTATTCACCAGCATGACGACATAGATATTCAATCAGAGTTTCCCTAATAGATATTTAAGTGAAACATAATGGTAAATACAAACAATGGCTACAGAAATAGAACGTAAATTTTTGATCCTTAATCAGGATTGGCAAGAATACACCAAATCAGAACTTCATATTGTTCAGGGTTACCTGGCCACGAATGAATTCAGTTCCACAAGAATCAGAATTCAGAACGACAAGGCAAATATCAATATCAAGAGTGCAACACTGGGTATTACAAGAACTGAATTTGAATATTCCATTCCAGTCGATGATGCGCGTCTTATGCTTGACGATCTATGCATCAAACCTGTTATAGAAAAAACACGATTCACTGTGGAACATATGGATCATACCTGGGAGATTGATGTTTTCTCTGGTGACAACGAGGGCCTCATTGTTGCCGAAATAGAACTTTCTTCCCCTGATGAGGCCTTCGAAAAACCCTCATGGATTGGAGAAGAAGTCTCAAATGATGCTCGCTACTACAATGTTTGTCTGGTTAAAAATCCCTACAAAAACTGGTAACGAAATTTTTCTAGTCTGTTAATTCAATTTCGGTTTTAGGTCTGATATAAAACCATACAACATAACCGACTGGCCAGACGATCAGTGCCAGGTAAACTCCCTTGATCAGGGCCAGTGTCCCGGCTATAACAAACAGTAGCGGGAATATCTTTCCTTTAGTACCGCCCCCTCTGGTCGCAACATCGCCAAAGATCCACAATATGCTGCAAACATAGATGGAGCAGAAAATGATAAAGATAAATACGTCTGTGGCGCTTGTTAAAGGTATATCCACAATCTTGCTCCTCAATAATCGGAATCAGGTTTTCATATAATGTTTTGCATCAACCGGATGCATAAATGCATTGGCCAACAAGGCGATAAAAAGCACTACCGCCATCAAATACATCGTGGTGTTATATAAATTCGGTGTCGGGTCGATAGTGCCAGCGGGCACTATTTCCATGAGCTTTGCAATGGTCACTGTCTTTGCCTCAATCAGAGTC
>JAIVVP010000206.1:0-3890 GCA_049189775.1 Gemmatimonadota bacterium
CTGCGTCACCATCTGATTCTGCAAGCAAGGTGACGGACGAGGTGATAAAGACGAAGCGTAATTCATCTTCTATTTGCTTTAATAGTGATAATTGTTTTTCATCACAATAAAGTTTCACTTCAGCATCCAGTGCAGAACCAATATCTCCTGCAACGCGCAACTTTTCCAGTTCCTTACTAACTTCATCTCTGACTTTGATCACCTGTTGCCAATAATCACAACGTTCCTGTGAAGCCGTATTTGCAGGAAATTTTTCATACCAGGTCTCAAGAAAAACAGAGTCACCCCTTTTGCCGGGAAGATGCTGCCATAGTTCTTCAGCAGTAAAACTGAGTACCGGTGCTATCCAGCGAACAAAGGCTTCAGTGATATGGTACATGGCAGTTTGTGCAGAACGACGACCCAGACTATCTGCCTGCATGGTGTACATTCGATCTTTTGTAATATCCAGATAGAAGCCGCTCATCTCTACCCCACAAAACTGTTGTAACTTCTGAAAGATTTGGTGGAACTGATAGTTGTTGTATGCCGATTGAATGTCTTCCTGTAGAAGTAATGCCTGATCAACTGCCCATTTATCCAGCTCGAGCATTTCATCATAGGCAACACAATCAGTCTCAGGATTAAAACCATCAAGGTTGGATATTAGATAACGCGCTGTATTCCTGATCTTGCGATAAGCATCAGCCATGCGTTTAAGGATCTCATCCGAGACATGCATTTCATTACGGTAATCCGTTGCTGCCACCCATAAACGCAGAATATCAGCGCCTAAAGAATTCATGATCTTCTGCGGGGCCACAACATTGCCTTTGGATTTGGACATCTTCTTGCCCTGTGCATCTACCGTGAAACCATGAGTCAGCACACTTTTATATGGCGCAACCTCATTCATAGCAACCGAAGTCAATAAAGAAGACTGAAACCAGCCTCGGTGTTGATCCGATCCTTCAAGATATAAATCTGCCGGGAATGTTAATCGTTCATCCCCCTGCAGCATGAAGGCATGACTGACACCGGAATCAAACCAGACATCCAGTGTATCGCTTATTTTTTCATAATCATCGGCTTCATCACCCAATAATTCCTTGCTATCAAGTTCAAACCAGGCATCAATACCACCCTGCTCAACACGCAAAGCAACTTCTTCGATCAGGCGTTGTGATTCTGGATGTAACTCACCTGATTGTTTATGCACAAATACTGCAATCGGCGTGCCCCAGGTTCGCTGGCGAGAGATACACCAGTCAGGTCGATCACGCACCATGCCATCGATACGCTGTTGGCCCCAGTCAGGCATCCATTCAACATTTTCAATTTCCTGCAAGGCTTGTTTGCGCAGTCCATTATCATCCATACTGATAAACCACTGTGGTGTTGCCCGAAAAATAATCGGTGTCTTGTGACGCCAGCAATGCGGGTAACTGTGTTGCATCTGTTCATGATGCAATAACTTTTGTTTTTCGATCAGGACTTCGATGACATGGGCATTGGCCTTGAAGACATGTTCGCCGGCAAAGATTTCAGTCTCAGGTAGAAAGCAACCATTACTGCCAACAGGATTATCTACTGGCAAATCATATTGCATGCCGACAACATAATCGTCCTGACCATGACCCGGCGCCGTATGTACTGCACCAGTCCCCGCTTCCAGGGTGACATGATTACCGAGAATAATTGGCACTTCACGATCATAAAATGGATGTTTGAGTTTTAGTCCTTCCAGTGCAGCACCATCTAATGTCGTAAGTATTTGATAATCTTCAATTCCAGATCGCTGCATTACAGATTCGTGTAGTTCTTTTGCCAACAATAATCGTTGCGGGCCATTTTCAGTCTGGCATTGAACCAGTACATATTCAAAATCCGGATGCACACTGACTGCCTGATTAGCTGGCAAGGTCCACGGCGTGGTGGTCCAGATGACAATAGAGATTTCGCCCTGGCCTTTGTCATGAATTGCATTCTGATCGACTAAAGAAAACTGAACATCAATCGCAGGAGAAGATTTATCTTCATATTCAACTTCTGCCTCTGCCAAAGCAGAAGCACAATCAATACACCAATGCACAGGTTTGGAACCTTTATGCAAATGACCCGCATCAATAATCTTTCCCAGGGCACGAATAATATTGGCCTCGGTTTTAAAATCCATAGTCAGGTAAGGTTTTTGCCAATCACCCAGTACACCCAGGCGTTGAAAATCAACACGCTGTTTTTCAACCTGTTTGGCAGCATAATCACGACAGGCATTACGAAATGTATGTGCATCAACTTTGTGCCCGGCCTTGCCGATTTTTTTCTCCACCATCAACTCAATAGGCAGACCATGACAATCCCAGCCCGGGATGTAAGGCGCATCGTAGTCACTCAAGCTACGTGCTTTGACAATAATGTCTTTTAATATTTTATTGACTGCATGACCAATATGAATATCGCCATTGGCATAAGGGGGGCCGTCATGAAGAATAAAAGTGTTCTTACCAGATTGACGAGCCCTGATCTGCCCATAGAGATCCATTTCCTGCCATTTCTTTAGCATCTCGGGCTCGCGATTTGCCAGGTTTCCTCGCATGGGAAAATCTGTCTTGGGCAGGTTCAGTGTATCCTTGTATTCAGACATCTATTTTTTAGCCATTCTTATCCGGTTTGTTTGTTCTTGTGCCATAAATATCGGCCACAATATTCGACTGGGAAGTATAGGGATGTACGATTATTATTCAATCTATACCGATGCTGTTTTATCAGCGTCAGCGCTATTTTTGGCAAAATATTGCCGTGCATTTTCAATATCTGATTCGATGGCTTTTTTCAGCGCATTAATATCCGAAAATTTTGACTCTGGTCTCAGTTTTTGCAGAAATTCGACACGGATATGTTTTGCATAGAGGATTCCATCAAAATCCAGAATGTGTGTCTCCAGACGCATGCCTTCACCATCAAACATGGGACGTGTACCAATACTGGTAACAGCAGGATGTGCTTTATCATCGAGCCCATGCACGCAGGTGACATAGACCCCTGTTACCGGACTATGCAAGCGGTGTAATTCCATATTTGCCGTTGCAAACCCCAGCTCCCTGCCTCGTTTATCACCGTGAACCACTCGACCACTAATTGCATAGCCTCTTCCCAACAACTGACTGGCCAGTTGCAGATCATCATTTGCCAATGCCTGCCTGATTCTTGTACTGCTAATCCGCTCTCCCTCAAATGAACAGGTATCTGTATGGTCAAGTTCGTAACCGAATTCATCCGCCATCTTCTCCAGTGTTGTATAGTCACCTTGTCGATCCTTGCCAAACCGAAAATCATCACCCACCACGAGGTGACGAATATCCAGACCTTCGATTAAAAGCAGCTCAACAAACTCCCGGGCCGAGAGATTGGCCAACTCCTGGTTAAACTTGATACAAACCAGACGGTCGATGCCCAGTCGATTCAACTGTTCAACCTTTTCCCTTAGTCGAGTTAATCTTACGGGGGCATTTTCCGGGGAAAAATATTCCTGCGGTTGTGGCTCGAAGATAATAACCACCGTGGGCAGATTATGTGTGTTTGCGATTTCTTTAAGCTGCGAAATGATCGCCTGATGTCCCAAATGTAAGCCATCAAAATTACCAATGGTTGCGACACATTTTCGATGATGCTCTCTGAGATTATGCAGACTACGTATCAATTCCATAAGCGATATTGGCCTAATCTGCTTTCAGTATCATTGTTTTCAAGCGTAACCCAGTCAGCCACAAGGCGGCAAAATAACTCATCCCGCCAGCGATAATCCAGAGAGCCAGTTGTGTGACACGCGTAAATAAATCCCACTCGATCCACAATGAAATATCGGGTGACATAAAAAATATCAAAGCACTCATGACTGATGCTGCAAAAAC
>JAIVVP010000207.1:0-3889 GCA_049189775.1 Gemmatimonadota bacterium
GAATCCAGTGTGAATATGTCATCCCTCTGCTCTCTCTCTCGTCATACCTGCGCATGCAGGTATGACGACAAATAAAGATTAACCCCTCTTAAAATGTGGTCTCTGCGTGACCACTGCATTGAATTTCAATTCTTCCCAGCCTCGTACAATGGTTACTTCAATTTTAGAACCTGGTGCAAGTTTGGCGATGGTATCGATGGCTTGTCTTGGGTCGATGATGTCCTGACCCTGAATTTTGATCACTACATCGCCAGGATTGATACCGGCGATGTCAGCGGGGCCGCCCTGTAGTACACCTGAAACAAGCACTCCGCCTTTCATCAAGCCCATGGCTTCTGCGATGTCTGCAGGAAGAGGTTGTGCCTGGATTCCTATCCAGCCACGAACGACGCGTCCATTGCTGATCAGCTGCTGCATAACTTCAAGTGCTGTGTTGACTGGCGTTGCCAGACCTATCCCCTGTGAGCCTCCCGTGGTTGAATAGATTGCCGTGTTAATGCCAAGAAGATTGCCTTGAGAAGAGATCAGGGCACCCCCTGAATTACCGGGGTTGATGTCTGCGTCGGTCTGGATGAAATTATCAAAAGATGTGATGCCCAGCCGTTTCCTGCCAGTGGCACTGATGATCCCCTGGGTAACAGTTTGGCCAAAATCATAGGGGTTGCCTATGGCGAGGACGATATCACCAACGTGTAATTGACTTGAGTCACCTACGGGGATGACCGGAAGATTATCCAGACCAATCTGCAGGACGGCCAAATCTGTATCACTATCGATACCGATGATGCTGGCAATCGTTTCCCGTCCATCGCGCAAGACTACAAATATTTCCTCAGCATCTTGTATCACGTGTGCGTTGGTAAGAATGTGTCCTTGTGCATCCATGATGACGCCGGATCCCTTACTGTCGATTCTTTTCCTTGTATTGCTTGAGGAGGATTTGTCCTCGGAGGATTCGCCAAAGAATCGCCTGAACAGCGGATCTTGAAGGATTGGGTTCCTACGCTCTGTATAGGAATTGCCGGAATAAATATTCACCACAGCAGGTGCGGCAGCCTCTATTGCTGCGTGATACGAATCTACTTGCCTGGCTGAATTGATAAGGAAGCTGCCTGGCATCAACAATAATACAACTGCAGCTGCGGCCAGGCCGATAACTACAGATTGGAGAACAAATGTCAGTGCCTGTTTTAAATTCATTGTTTCTGGTTTCAATCCGGTATGTGGTTTATTTACTCAGCAAAAATTGATGGTTTTCCGGCAAAAGGCTTGACATAGCATGGTACACTACCGAGCTAGAATAAAAACAGCAGTAACTTGCAATTGATCCCTGGTAATTGTGAGTAGCAAACAGAATCCCGGAGTGAGTAATATGCAAGACGATGGTCAAGATAGTGGTATAGATAAAAAGCGACGTCATTTTCTCACAGCTGCTGCGACAGTTGTTGGCGGGGCAGGCGCTTTGGCGACGGCTATCCCATTTGTGTCCACCTTATCACCAAGTGCGAAGACCAAGGCGATTGGTGGTCCGGTTGAAGTAGATATTACCGGACTTAAGCCAGGTGAAAGAAAAACAGTTAAATGGCGGGGCAAGCCAGTCTGGATTTTGCGCAGGAGTGAGGAATCAGTAGCAGAACTGTCTGAAATGTCGGACATATTACGTGATCCGGAATCAGAGGTTGAACAACAACCAGAGTATGCGAAAAATGAATATCGATCTGTCAATCCGGAATATCTGGTAGTCGTAGGGCTTTGTACGCACCTTGGTTGTTCACCAAATTATCTTGCAAGTGGCGAGGAAAGTGATTTTGGCGCAGATTGGAAAGGCGGGTTCTTTTGCCCCTGCCATGGGTCAAAATTTGACCTGGCTGGAAGGGTCTACAAAGGCGTGCCAGCTCCGGCAAATCTGGTGGTACCGAAATATCAGTTTATCAGTGAAACAACAATCCTGATTGGTGATGATTCAGGTAGTGGTGAACTGGGTGCAAACTCATGAGCAAGTTTACTAACGAGGGAATGAAGTTGCTGAGCAATACCCTTGGCTGGATTGATGATCGATTTCCTCTGACCAAGATGTGGAATGAACATCTTGCTCAGTACTACGCGCCAAAGAATTTTAATTTCTGGTATTACTTCGGTTCTCTTGCGCTAGTGGTTCTGGTAATTCAGATTGTCACGGGGATCTGGCTGACCATGAATTACAAACCTTCTGCTGAGCATGCATTTGCTTCTGTGGAATACATCATGCGTGATGTTGATTGGGGTTGGTGGATCCGTTACATGCATTCAACGGGCTCATCTGCTTTTTTTATCGTTGTTTACCTGCACATGTTTCGGGCCTTGATGTATGGATCATACAAGCGTCCAAGAGAACTTCTATGGCTGACCGGGATGTTTATTTATCTGATCCTTATGGCCGAGGCGTTTTTTGGTTACTTGTTACCCTGGGGGCAAATGTCTTACTGGGGGGCGCAGGTGATTATCTCACTGTTTAGCGCGATACCCTTCGTAGGTCCTGAACTGGCAGAATGGATTCGAGGTGATTATGTTATCTCTGATGTGACATTAAACCGTTTTTTCTCCTTCCACGTCATTGCCGTACCACTGGTACTCTGTGGATTGGTTGGCTTACATATACTTGCACTGCATGAAGTCGGTTCTAATAATCCGGATGGTGTGGAAATCAAGAAAAATAAAGACGCCAATGGTGTGCCTCTGGATGGGATACCTTTTCACCCTTACTACACAGTAAAAGATATTGTCGGGGTAGTGGTTTTTCTGATCTTCTTCTGTCTGGTGGTGTTTTTTAATCCGGAGATGGGTGGATACTTTCTGGAGCACGCTAATTTTATTCCAGCAGATCCACTGAAGACGCCTGAGCATATTGCACCTGTATGGTATTTCACACCGTTCTACGCAATTCTACGCGCAGTTCCGGACAAGCTGGGTGGCGTTATTGCCATGGGCGCAGCGACACTGATCTTTATGGCATTACCGTGGCTGGATCGAAGTCCGGTAAGGTCGATTCGTTACCGTGGCTGGAAGTATAAAACTGCCCTGACAATATTTGCCATTACCTTCGTTACCCTGGGTTATCTGGGTATGCAGGTCGCGACACCTAATGTGACAATGGCATCCAGAATTTTTGCGGTTGTTTATTTTCTATTCTTTTTGCTAATGCCTTTTTATACGGCAAATGATACGGATAAACCTGTTCCGGACAGGGTGACTTCAAAATGAAACGCACAATTATTTTATTTGTTGTTGCATTGGTTTGGCCATTAGCCGTGTCAGCGACATCGGCTGATCATCCTCATTTCAAGGCAGATGTAGATGTTACTGACAAGGCTTCGCTACAACGTGGCGCAAGGATCTTTATGAACTATTGCATGGGTTGTCATTCAGCTGCCTATATGCGCTACAACCGTATGGGCAAGGACCTGGGTATTGAAGATTCAATTTTGCAGAGCAACCTGATGTTTGCTACTGAGAAGAGTGGCGATACCATGACCATTGCGATGCAAAAGGGAGATGCCGAGAAATTTTTCGGTACTGCAGCACCGGACTTATCTGTCATTGCCCGTTCAAGAGGTGCTGACTGGTTGCTCACCTATTTCATGACATTTTACCGTGATGATTCCAGACCCTTCGGTGTCAACAATCTGGCGTTTAAAGATGTGGCGATGCCACATGTGCTATGGGAATTACAGGGAATACAAAAACCCGTTTATAAAACAGTTAAAAGAGAAGATGGCACGCAACGCGAAGTGATCGATCATCTGGAACTGGAAACCCCGGGCAAACTGGACAGTGAAGACTACAAAAAAACGGTCAATGATCTGGTGAATTTTCTTGTTTACGTCGGTGAGCCTGCCCAGATACAGCGCAA
>JAIVVP010000208.1:0-3886 GCA_049189775.1 Gemmatimonadota bacterium
AGTCACTTACACTATCCTGACTCTCATCGATTGCCATTTTTGTGGTTTGAGTCTTTTTTACCTCCGCTTTAAGGCCTCCCAAACCATACCAACGTGCTATTTTGATCGCTGAACGCACAATACTGTCATCGATAACACGCACCGTTACCGTTGCACCACTCAGGGCATCATAGGGAAGTTTTCTTTCCTCACTATGACTCAACTCCACGATGTCCATACCCAGATAGCTATCAATCACTGCTCGTATTTTAGCTTCTGGAATACCGATCAAAATAATTGGCTCATGATGCTCCAGCAAACGGACTCCACGAATGACACCTTGCATATCCAGACCAATCAAAACATAAATGGGTTTCCCGGAATAACCAGTTGCATTAACGATGTCGGCGTTCAGGTAAACCAGCCCAATCTGCTCGGTCCCCTGGTAGACTTTGGCAATACCGGATTTTTCCATATCCTGTTCAACTCGATCTGCGTTGGGAAAGAACTCGATAATGGGAGTTTTTGTTAATGCTTCATCCAGATTCAACGCGAAAGCAGGACCAACAACAGCGACACACAACAAATATATTAAAAAATATTTCGGTATTGCAGTAATACTATCGAGTAAACAATGCTTAATAATTCTTATATATTTCATTAGCTTATATGGCGATTTGGCCTGGCTGCGACAAATTGTCACAGGCATTATTGTCATTTAAAAAGAAAGGTAATGAATTGATCTAAATCAATAGCTTAAATAATAAATTGTGAGATATTTCACTTTGAATTTCATTGAGTTACTTCAGAATGACCAAGTTCGAACATGTTAAAGATTTACTTGAGACAGCACAGAAGATTGAAATCGGTGCAGCAGAACGCTATAGGGAATATGCAGAAATAGCAGATACCGAGAACCCTGAAATTGCTGCATTATTTAACCGCCTGGCTGAAGAAGAGAAAAAGCACGAGGAATGCGTCATACAGCTTGCAGAAGAAGCATCAGTAAATCTATCTGATTCTCCTGCCCCGGATCAACAAACTCCATCCAGAGAGAATGAAAACACGACAGCAGATAATAATTCCTTATACAAAATACTCGCGGCAGCGGTAGAGCGCGAAGATCTTGCTTTTGAAATATATTCACAAATAGCAGCAAGCAGTAATAATGACGATGTATGTCATTATGCTGAGAGATTGGCAAAAGAAGAACTGGGTCATGCTGCTTTACTAAGAGCCATGCGACGTCGTGTGTATCATGAGCATAAAGCCCAAACTATAAATTCACTTCCGGCTCCTGATAAATTAGATACGGTAGAGGAATTTTTGGTTACTGCTTATGCATTGGAAATATCATTATCTACCTGCATAGAAAATATTTCTGATCCCGGACTGGACATGAGCACCTGCAAAGAACATTCCGAATTAATTATTAATCAGCTCAGGGATGACATTAGCAGAAGTACCAGGAGCACTGATTCGGATATTAATAAACTTGATAATTTAAGCAATCAAACATCCTTATCTGATAGCACTGTTTTTACATTAAATAATTTACTGGCTGAATGTGAATCAGCCTACGAATATTATGACAGTTTTATATTGAAAACCGGAAATGAAGAAATAATGAACGAAGCTTTATTTCTTGCTTCGCAAACCCTGATACAACTTCTTTTGTTAAAAGAATTAAAAAATAATATCAATGATTAGCAGGCAGGTTCTATCAGACATATGCGTTATGCATTTGCCTATGGTGTTGATGACGTCAGGCTAATTATCATTTTTTTCATTCCTACTGGTCCTTGCTCTACTAATAATGTATAGCACTGCACAAGGTTTGCACCCGCATCTAATATCTGTAATACATCATCTGCTGTTTTGATACCACCAACTACGATAAGTGGAAGTTGATTTGTCAATTCTGATATTTCACGTACAGTAGCAATCACATCGCCGGATGATGGCCAATTCTCAAATGCTAACAACAAGCCATCAAACCCCAGTTCATTTGCAATTATTAATGTTTCCGGGAGATTTTTTCTATATTCGTAGTCAATTGCCACCTTGATGATGACAGGTACATGGTTGCGTTGCTTGTTACAGAGATCTGTATGACCTTGTTTGACCTTTTCCAATAGAACTCGTATCTCTGCTTTATTACCTGTTTCAGAACGCATAGAACTACCAGGTCTGCTTAAGTTGATCACGATGTAATCTGAATGATGCCAAAATATCTCCATGCCCTGGAGATAATCAGAAATAGTATGAGTATCGATACAATTTCTCATACTTCCCAGGCTGATTCCAATTAAAGGTCGAGGTGTAGACTGGTTTTTTGATTGGTCTAGATTATGAACAATATTTTCCAGCTCATCATCTGATTGAACTTCAGAATTTACATTGATAGTACCAATCTCTATAAAGCCGAAACCTGCTGCATTGAGGCTACTTATCATTCTTCCATCACGATCAAATCCCGCCGCAAGCCCAACAGGGTTTGGAAAGTGCAGGTTCATTGTATTAACCGGGCATGAAGGGAGGAGAGGCGTTGCTGGATTAGAACTGTTCAAGATATTAAAAACTCTTGTCCATTTCAGGAAGAAAAGTCCTGCATGAAGTTTATCAAAGCATCAACTCCTGATTTTGGCATAGCATTGTAAAGGCTAGCGCGAATTCCTCCCCGTGCTCCATGTCCTTTTAGATTAATTAAACCCAGGTTAGTGGCTTCTTTAAGGAAAGTCGATTCCATTGATTCATTTTGTAGATTAAAACAAATGTTTACTGTAGAACGATCAGTCTTATTAACAACGCAATTATATTGTTCATCATTATCAATAGCAGTATAAAGTGCTTCTGCCTTTTCTTTATTTAATGCCTCAACTTTATCCAGGCCACCCAGGTCTAATATCCATTTAAATATCAGTCCTGAAATATAGATGCTGTATGTAGGTAATGTATTAACCCTGGAATTATTTGTTGCCTGCTCGCCATAATTAAATACTGTTGGTGTTATATCCATGCTTTGATTTAGTAAATCATCTCGAATGATTACCATAGTCAATCCTGCCACTCCGACATTCTTTTGCGCACTGGCATAAAGCATTCCATATTCAGACACATCAATATTGCGGGTTAAAAAGTCTGAAGTAACATCTGCGATTAATGGGACATCAGAAGTTTCCGGTGTCCAGTGAAACTGCACCCCATCTGCTGTTTCATTGGAAGTAAAGTGGCAATAAGCTGCTTTTTCATTAAGACTCAATTCTGATTGAGCAGGGATGTAATCAAAACCGGATACTTCAGAGCTGGCAACGATACTGATATCACCATAGCGTCTTGCTTCATTGATTGCCCTGGTTGACCAATGCCCCGTTTGAATATAATCGGCCTGTTTGTTTTTTCCTAAAAGATTCATGGCCAATAAAGAAAAGTGGCCATATGCACCACCTTGCATAAACAGGATGTGATAATTGTCCGGCAGATCGAGTAGCAATCCAAGGTCGATATACGCTTGTGTTGCAATACTCTGGAATTCGTCAGAAGTGAATGGCATTTCCATTACTGACATTCCTGTTCCATTCCAGTCCAGCATTTCGGATTGAGCCTGTTGTAATACTTCCTTCGGTAACATGGCCGGACCAGAAGCAAAATTAAACATCTTAGATTTCCTTAAATCTAGGTTCAATTATTCGAACAAGATAAGACCATGTGCACCACTAATCATAAAAAACAGTGTGGCGATGGATAAGATGGTATTGGTACGAGAAGATAGAAAGGTGATTCGTGAACAACGGACACGATCTTCATCTGAAGCGGGAACAAACCCCAAAACTTTTTTCTGATTTGGCCAAAGTACAAACCACAGGTTTAGTACCATAATAAGTCCAAGCCATACACCTACACCCAT
>JAIVVP010000209.1:0-3883 GCA_049189775.1 Gemmatimonadota bacterium
TCACAGAGGAATTATTAAGCATGGAAAATGTGGTCATGTTTCCACATCTTGGGAGTGCCACCACAGAAACACGCGTAGCCATGGGGATGTGTTCCCTGGATAATGTGCAGGCTTTCTTTGCAGGCGATGAGCCGCCAAACAGGGTGGCATAAATAATAATAAAAATCAGGAGGTGAGCTGTGTCGACAGGTACTGAAGGAGCTGTAGATACGGATTTAAATGTGGCCGAGTTATCGGCTGCCTACGCAAAACAAGTGACCGATTTAATGACGGAGCAACTCAAGGCCGTCATTAAAACACGTCAGCCAGAAATTCTGCCCTTGTTCATGGGGGAGTCCGAAATTCCAGAAGATAATGATGTTCTGGTACTCGGTGTGCTCCAGGCATGGAGTATCTGGTTTCAGTTATTAAATATCGCAGAAGAAAATACCGCCATGCGTCGTTTGCGCTTAATCGAGAATACGCGTGGTCTGGGTCATGTACCAGGGACTTTTGGTAATGTCTTTGAGACCTCAGTGAAAGATGGTATCTCAGCAGATGAGATACAAAATTTACTCAACGATGCACGCATACGGCCTACCATCACGGCACATCCTACGGAAGCAAAACGCGTTACCGTACTTGAGATACACAGGAAAATGTATCTGTTACTCAAGGAACTTGAGAACCAGCGCTGGACCGAACGTGAAAGAGAAGGACTGGTTTCTGATCTAAGAAATGAAATTGATTTGCTGTGGTTGACTGGAGAGCTGAGACTGGAGAAACCTACAGTAAAGATGGAAGTGAATTGGGGTTTACATTTTTTTGAAGAGGCATTATTCCAGAGCGTGCCTGAGATGCTGGAAAAACTGGAGTGGGTCTTAAAACAATATTATCCAGATCATAAATTTAATATCCCACCATTTTTTCAATTCGGTGCATGGATTGGCGGTGATCGTGATGGTAATCCATTCGTTACCAATGATGTCAGCCAGCAGGCATTACTGGCAAATCGACGGGTTTGTTTGAAAAGATATCAGCAACGCCTTGCTGAACTGGTTCAAAGAATCAGCGTATCCAGAAACGCGGTCGTTGTTTCAGCAGAGTTTAGTAAATCACTGGAGAAGATACTCGATGAAAGTGCTGATGGTAAAAATATTGCAAACAGAAACCCCGGGGAAGTCTTTAGACAATACGTAGTCTGTATGCAGCGATTACTGGAAGGCACAATTGCCAATACAGATGTAGAGAAAGGGGCACCAAGATATATCGGCTACGCAGATGCAGATCAATTTATTGATGATTTAAAGCAGATAGAGCAAGGATTGACAGATGCTAATTGTGAAGAACAGTCTGCCTCCTTGATCACTCCATTTAGAAGAGAGGTTGAGGCATTCCGTTTTCGTACCATGCGTATGGATTTACGTGAAAATTCAACCATGACGAATAATACGCTTGCAGCATTGTGGCGGCAGATCACAGGTGCAAGTGATGATGCCACCCCACCTGCAGCTGGTTCGGAAGAATGGCAAGCATGGTTAATCTCTGAACTGGAAAGACCACTGGATGAATTACCTTCATTCAAAAATCTTGACGATGCCTCCGCATCGACACTTGGCATGTTCTGTATGGCGAAAGAGATGATGGAAAAACTCGATAGAGAAGCCTTCGGTAATTGTATTCTGAGTATGACGCAAACAGTCGCTGATATTTTGGGCCTTTATGTCTTGGCTAAATATGCTGGCTTGTTTACCGATAAGGCCGGTATCGATAAATGTACCTTACCGATTGTTCCCTTATTTGAAACTATTGATGACCTGCAACGCGGTTCAGAAATGATGGAAGAATTTCTAAGTATTCCTGTGGTGCGGCGTTCAGTAGAACAAGTCGGTGGTGTACAGGAAGTCATGGTGGGTTATTCAGACTCGAATAAAGATGGTGGTTTTTTTACGGCAAACTGGGAGTTAACCAAGGCCCAGGCCGAACTAACAACCATCGGTGAAAAAGCCGGTATTCCAATATCATTTTTCCATGGCCGAGGTGGTTCTGTCAGTCGAGGTGGTGCGCCATTAGGACGAGCCATTGCGGCGCAGCCCGCTGGCTCAATCCATGGTCAAATGAGAATTACTGAACAGGGTGAAGTTGTCTCCAGTAAATTTGCCAATAAAGGCACAGCACAACACAATATGGAATTACTCGCATCAGGTATATTTATGCACACACTGAAATCACAATCAGAAGCCGAGTTGGCACCGAATGTTGAAATTGATGCTGCTGTTGAAGAATTATCAAACTTTGCTTTTGATGCCTACAGGGAATTAGCAGAAACGGAAGGCCTGGTCGATTATTATAATGCAGCAAGTCCGGTTGATGAACTGGTCAAGATGAACATTGGCTCACGTCCTGCCAGACGCTTCGGCGCTAATTCATTGAGTGATCTACGGGCTATCCCCTGGGTCTTTGCATGGACTCAAAACAGGCATCTGGTGACCAGTTGGTACGGCGTCGGCAGTGGACTGAAAAAATTTATAGAAGCACATGGTGATGATGCAGATGCCTTACTGGAAAAAATGTTTAACGAATCCAGAATTTTTCGTTTAATCATAGATGGCGTCGAAAAGAGTTTACCACTGGTGGATATGGATATTGCCAAAGCCTATGCCTCTTTGGTCAAGGATGAAGCATTGAGAGATAGGATTTTTGATATGTTCATAGCTGAATATGAACTTACAAAAACGTTGGTATTACGAATCACCGGTGAAAAAGAATTACTGGATCGCTTCCCTAAATTTAAACGTCAATTTGGAAGACGTGAAGAAATATTAGGGAAGGTAGGTTTATTGCAGGTGAAATTAGTTGAAAGATTTCGTAACCGTGGTGATGACAAGGACCAGTTAAATGGTCTGGTACCACTACTTCTTTCCATCAACTGTATCAGTGCGGGCCTGGGCTCCACTGGATAAAGTATTAAAATCTAAAACTATTAATTAAACACAGGACTTTTTCATGAGTAAACAATCCATAATCCATATGATAGATCCCATGCCTAACGCCAGTCCTTTTGATATCAATATGGCTGTCGACGCCGGCTATGACGTTGTCCTTCCCTATTCAAATGTGGAATTGTGGCAAGTCAATGGATTGGTGCAGGATGCAATCTTTTCCCGTGAACCAGAGGGTGTGAAAAAAACAGCGGTCTTTATTGGTGGCCGCGATATTGCTTTGGCAAAGCAGATGTTGGAGGCCGCAAAGAAGGCGATGGTACCTCCATTTGAGATATCTGTATTGGCTGATCCAAGCGGTGCATTCACCACGGCTGCTGCACTGGTCGCCTGTGTTGAAAAAGAACTAAAAGAAAAACATGGAATGGAACTAAAGGATAGTCGTGGAATTATCTTTGGTGGAACAGGGCCTGTAGGTATTGCAACCGGAGTGATTGCATCTCTCGCAGGTGCTGATATTACCCTGGTCGATCACCAGAGTGTTGAAAATGCGCAGAATGCTGCGAATGAATATAATGCATCCTGTGGCTGCTCAATGAAAGGGACGGTTGCAGCTTCTGATGCAGACAAGGCCTATCTACTTGCTAATGTAGATATAGCATTTTGTACTGCCAAGGCGGGTGTGGAAATCTTGAGTGATTCTATTCTTGCTGATACCAAATCCTTGAAGGTGGCTGGTGATGTGAATGCTGTTCCGCCACTGGGGATACGTGGTCTGGACCTGCAGGATTTTGGGGTGCCGTTGACACACGCTGTGGCTGCAGATGGTGCCGTTGGTATTGGTGCGCTTGCGATAGGCCATATAAAATACCGAACACAACAGGCACTACTGAAATTATTACTCGAAACAGATAAACCTGTTTATATTGATTTTAGAGAAGCTTTTAAAACAGCGCGCGAGT
>JAIVVP010000210.1:0-3875 GCA_049189775.1 Gemmatimonadota bacterium
GGCAATCATGGATATTGTTGAAAAGGCCGGTGTTGATCCAGCCTGTATTAACCTGGAAGTAACCGAGACCATGTTGATCGGTGAACTGGATTATGCCCAGCAAACATTATCTTCATTACAAGATCAAGGTTTTATGATATCGCTGGATGATTTTGGTACTGGTTTTTCAAGCTTGAGCCATTTGCAAAAATTCCCTGTTAATATGATTAAAATCGATCGTAGCTTTGTCAGGCAGATGCTTCTTGATCATGACAGTATGCAGATCGTCAAGGCTTCTATCGGCCTTGCCCGGGCACTGGATCTGGAAACTGTTGCTGAAGGTGTAGAAAATGAAGATGAGCTTGCCAGGCTCGCTGAATTGAAATGCGATTATGCACAAGGGTATTGCTTCACAAAACCATTACCCCTGGCCGAAGCGATAGAGTATTTAAAGCAGCAATAATAAAAGCAGGACTGGTATATTTACTGATGACGAAATTGAAAGAATCCAGCCCCAAACATCAGGTAACTTATAAATTTATTCTCCTGTGCCTGCTTTTGGCAGGCTATTTCGCATACCTCACCTGGAAATACGATGTAATGACAGGTGGGATCGCATCGCTGATAACCTGGAGCTTTTTTGTGCTTTGTACTCCAATCGCAGATGCAGGCTTTCTGCTCGATTTCCCGCTGCGCCTGTTATTTGGCATCCGCATGGTGTTCTCTGAAATCGCGGTATGGGGAATAGCAATCCTTATCAATATCATTGCATTGCTATACTTTAATGAATATTACAACACAACACTTTTAACAAAACTCATCTATGCGATTATAACAACACCTTATCCCTACTGGGCGGTCATCCTGTTATCCTGTACTGGAACTTTTCTTTCGATTCGATTTGGTGATGAGTTGATGGATGTGGTGAGTCATAGAGATCGGGATTTCTTTCACAAGCACAACTTCAAGCACGAAATTATATTGCTCCTGTTTTTTGTCCTGGTGATTGTCGGCTACTACGAGATTACAATTAATCTGGATCTGAACTTCGATGTTGGCCATTAGCCTTCAGGTAGATTTTAAATATCGTCATCAAAATTCACGATCAGTGCAGGCTTTCCTGCTTTTCTTCGTATCCAGTTAATTAAACGCAACACACTGTGTCTGCTAACTATCCAGCGTTCAGCATGGTACTTGCCGGGGAAATCTATTAATGCCAGTCCGATGATGATAGTGAGAATACCCTGGCCGGGCAGGGCCAACATAAGAATCCCGGCAAACACAAACGTAAGACCCAATAGATTTTTTCCCAGTAATAATGGTATCCGCAGAACCGGGTGTCGGTTGGCCCAGGGAACACGGTGTCTGTCTGGTAATGAAAAATAATCTTCCGGCAGCCTTGCCAGGATAACAGGCACTGCAATCAAGGTGGCAATGAAGGTAATAAAGGATGCGACCAGTAGCCACCAAAGTAATGTTTCATTATTGTAAAACCACTCAAACATGTTGCAGGTCCATAATATTTTCAAATTTTTACTTCAAAATCTGTAATCAAAGGCAGGTGATCCGATGCCTGTCGTGCTATTTTGCTATGACCTGGAAAGCTATGCAGACATGTTTGCTCGCCTCGATAATAAATATGATCCAATTGTCGTACCGGCATGATTGCCGGAAAGGTGTTCACTTTTTTACTCGCTGGTTTAAATCCTGCGGGTATCATCACTTTCTTGCCAAGTGAATTCCAGACATCATTGTAATCACCACCGATAATTACAGGCGTTGCATGATGTACATGTTTCATCACAGGACTATCCAGAATTTTTCGCAGTTGTATGACTCGTTCAAAACCAGCCAGTCCTAAATGGCAATTGATTAATAACAGGGTCCGTTGATGCTCGTTTTGTAACTGGCAATGTGCCACCAATGCCCGACGCCGTTTTTTGATAGATACCGTCAGATTGATATTTTCTATGTCCACCAGCGGGTAGCGGCTGAGAATGGCGTTACCGTAATGTCCTTTGGTAAGTTTTACATTGTGTTGAAAGGCCCGATAACGCATTTCCAGCGCATCACCGAAAAGATCAACTTGCTTATGGAAGCGGGAGCGAGGCACTTTATCGTCAACTTCCTGTAGAAAAATAATATCTGCATCAAAGTGTTGTAGCGTCTCGATAATACGTTCAGGCCGATAAAGTCGATCTACACCACCGATTCCTTTATGGATATTGTATGTAACTATACGAAGTTTCATGCCTGCTGGAGAGTTGCCTGTGTTTGTGTGACCGATTAAGTTTTATTGCATCTTTAGTGATCAGTTTGATCTTTTTCATTCTGAAGCTCCGTACGTAATTTCATATGCGCCTCCTTGTATTCTTCAGCCTGACCAAAATCAGTAAAATGGGCATAACGTCGATGTGGATCCAGAATTTTCCTGGCATGTTTAATAGGACACCAGTATTGTTCCGTCCGTGCTGCAATCTCACGTGCATAGGCAAACACTCCCCCTGCGTAGCCACAGTAAATACAATTCATTTTTTCAATCGAATTCAAATAAGACAAGCTGTGACGATCGATGACGATATATCTTGATCGGCACACCTTTGGAATACGGTATAAGGGGAAACAGAGAAACTGGTACATGGATATCCAGATATCAAGAATGACCAGGGGAATAATGACACTATAAACAACAGGTGCAGTAACGACATTTCGTGGCTTACTTTGTCGAATAAAACTGAAAAAACCGGTTTTCAGTTGCCGCTGTGCCTTACGGATGTTTTTCTCAAATAATACCTTTGTTCCTTCAATACGATAATTAAACTCTGCCTGCTGTTCCTGGATAAGCTTATGTAAGTCATCTTCAAGCTCTGTTATTTGTGAAAGTATCTGTCTGATTTGTTCGTTCATAATAGTTCTCACGTCAAAGGGTTAATGACACACTTATGCTCAATGGTAGCTGTAGAATGCCATAGTACCTACTGATTATTCCCGACAGGTGGAGTAATATTTGCAAAGCAAAGAACCGGGGACATCAAATTCAATGCCAGAAGATTCAATGCAGGAAGATACAATACAAGAAAAACAGGATGATTCTTTAACGACATCGAACATCCCTGACACGCTTGTCGATCGCATAGACAAAGGGATTAGTTTGCTATTAAAAGTTATCCTGGCAGTGGGGGCCATCCTCGAGGCAATACAGGGAAACTGGCTGATTGCAATTACTACCACCGGCATTGTCATCGTCGCATTTTTGCCTATTTTAGTAGGCTACCGCTTCCATGTCCGTATCCCTCCAGAGTTTGAACTACTTGCAGTGATCTTTGTTTATGCGTCCCTGTTCCTGGGTGAGGTTCACGGTTATTACCTCAGGTATTGGTGGTGGGATATGCTACTGCATGCAGGTTCTGGCTTAATTCTGGGTATATTTGGTTTTTTACTGGTTTACGTGATCAACGAACACGAAGATCTCGAAATGCACATGAAACCGGGATTCGTTGCCTTGTTTGCATTCATGTTTGCCCTTGGCATGGGCACTATTTGGGAAATTGTTGAATTTGCACTAGATCAATTGCTGGGAATGAATACTCAGGGTGGCGGCCTGGTAGACACCATGAGCGATCTGATTATTGATGGTATTGGAGCACTGATTATTTCTATTTATGGCTATCATTATCTTCGCACTACCCAGATTGACTCGTTTCTGGAACGCTGGATACATCATTTCATTGTTCTTAATAGACGTATTTTCTCTCATAGAAAACACATAGGTAAAAATGATGTGCACAAGACTAATAATAATTAATGAACAAGGTTAAAGAACTTGCTTTATTTTTTCGATCTACAAATCTGTACATAAAAGTATAAAAATGTATACGTACGTTGCTTAACGGTGG
>JAIVVP010000211.1:0-3809 GCA_049189775.1 Gemmatimonadota bacterium
AGCACGCCGCCAAAACAAGAATTATAGCCAATACAAGGAGTTATGATTCTTTCCTTTTAATTGAATATTCTTGTTAAATCCACTAAAATCCCGCGTTCTTTAATTCTTGCTCCACTGTGAAATAGCGATATTGATAGTCAGGGGGCTGCTAAAACCAAGAGGGTTACAAAATGCGACATTATGAAGTTGTGTTCATGGTCCATCCGGATCAGAGCGAACAGGTACCTGCCATGATTGAACGGTACCGTACCATGATTGAATCAAGTGGTGGAGCTATCCACCGTCTCGAAGACTGGGGACGTCGTGTCCTGGCCTACCCAATTAACAAGATTCACAAGGCACATTATGTGTTAATGAATATTGAGTGTGGCGCCGAGCCGTTAGAAGAGCTGGGCAATGCTTTCAGATTTAACGATGCTGTTATCAGAAATCTCATCATTAAACGTGATGATCCTGTGACTGAGGCTTCATTGTTGGCAAAAATGAAGGAAGAGGAAGAGGCCGCAGCGAAACTTAGAGCCGAGGCAGAAGAAAGAGCCAGGGTTGCAGCAGAGGCAGCAGAAAAGGCTCGAGCTGAAGCTGCAGCAAAGGCACAAGCTGAAGCTGAAGCAAAGGCAGCAGCAGAGGAACCAACTGAAGTTCCAGCTGAGACAACAAGCGAAGCAGAGACTGAAGTTCCTGCTGATGCTGAAAGCGAGGACATTACTGAAGTCAAAGAGAATGTCTCCGAAGAAACCACTGAAAAAACAGAGGATTGATATAATGTCACGTTATTTTCGTCGCAAACGTTATTGCAAATTCACAGCTGATGGCGTCAAGGAAATTGATTACAAAGATGTGAATACATTGAAAAATTACCTGACTGAAACAGGCAAGATTGTTCCTAGCAGGATCTCGGGTACCAAGGCGAGATACCAGAGACAGCTTGTGACAGCAATCAAGCGTGCGCGTTTCCTGGCTCTGCTGCCTTATTGCGATTCACACTAACAGCTTATAAATAGTTGCTTCGAGTATCTGATGAATTTTTCTTCAGATACATATAGGGTGAGTTGAGACATGCGTGCACTTGGCAATTATATGTTGCTTGGACGTCTGCAAGCAGTAGCTGCTATTAGCCTGTTCACGGTGATTTCAATGTTTATTCCGCCACTTTCGTATTTGTTAAGTGGTGTCCCGGCAGGTCTGATTATCTTGAGAAAGGGACCTGCATATGGACTGCAGGTGCTACTTGTTTGTTTATTGGCGGTAGTACTGTTTGTTGCTGTAATCGGCGTGAATCCCCAGGTAGCAATTGCATTTGCTTTGTGCATTTGGGCCCCGGTGTATGTTTGCTGCAGTGTCCTCAGGCAAACACACTCACAGGGGTGGCTGGTTTTTGTCGCAGGGACCATAGCCAGCGCTTATGTACTGGTGATGCACTGGTTAATCGCGGACGTTCCGGGGTGGTGGCTGCAGTGGATGGAATTATGGATTAACAATGCATTCCCTGATGGTGGTGGCGAGAAATACCAGGAAGTCCTGGTACAGGCAGCACCCGCAATGAATGCCATCATGGCTGGTGCCATTGCCAGCAGCCTGGTTGTCACATCATTGCTATCTCGATGGTGGCAATCGATACTGTTTAACCCAGGTGGATTCAGGCCAGAGTTCTATGTATTGAGATTACCAGGTGCGGTTATTATCCTGTCATTGGCCGGGATAATTCTGCTCTTTACCAGCGGTGGTCAACAGGGTTCGGCAGGCCTGGATATACTGGTCGTTGTGATTTTTATGTATATGTTCCAGGGACTGGCATCAGTACACAGGATTGTGAGCGAGAAGAAACTGCCGCAGATATGGTTGATGGTGATGTATATTTTGCTGGCCGTTTTGCCACAGGCAATACTAATAATTGCCTGTCTGGGACTGTTGGATTCGTGGAAAAATCGAGAGATAAGCAGTTCCAATGATAATGATCAGAATTAGTTATGAATTATGATAAGGTGTGTTTTAGCGAGTGAGGAAAGTTAGATGGAAGTCATATTACTAGAAAAAATTAACAAACTGGGTGATTTGGGTGACCAGGTCAATGTCAAGGCGGGTTACGGCCGTAATTATTTGATCCCGGTAGGTAAAGCAGTGTCTGCCACGGCAGACAATATTGAAAAATTTGAAGGTCGTCGCGCCGAACTTGAAAAGGCCCAGGCGGATTCATTCAGTGTAGCAACAGTCCGTGCAGAAAAACTCAATGCAACAGAAATTACACTGGAAAGAATAGCCGGTGAAGAAGGCAAATTGTTTGGTTCTGTCAGTGGTGCTGATATTGCAGAAGCTGTTACAGCAGCAGGTGCTGAGCTGGCTAAAAATGAAGTTCGTCTACCAGAAGGGCCACTAAGGGCCTTAGGTGAATTTGAGGTTGACGTACATATACATTCAGAAGTAGATGCCAAAGTTAAAGTTATAGTTATTGCTGAAAAGAGTTAAAATCACTCAGTGTTCCCTGTTCAATTACTTGGTCAGAATAATTGCACAGGAAACATCGGCATGATTATCAATCACAAACTCCTTCAGGAGGAGTGAATGCAGGATACCGCACAGTCGTCTGGAGCTGTTGATAGAGAAACAGCTTCGTTAAAGATCCCGCCTCATTCTATTGAGGCAGAACAGGCGGTGTTGGGTGGCCTTCTAATTAACAATGATGTCTGGGAACATGTTTCTGAAAGAGTTTCAGAAGATGATTTCTATCGCAAGGATCACCGCGCAATTTTTCGCTCAATTTCTCAGCTTGATGATGATGGTCACCCTTATGATGTCGTCACCGTTGCAGAATGGCTGGATAACCATCAGCAACTAGATGATGCCGGTGGTTTAACCTACCTCGCAGCCCTCGCAGAAAGGACCCCCGGTGCGAGTAATGTTAAAGCCTATGCCGACATTGTTAGAAAACGTTCCGTATTAAGGCAGCTTATTCAGGCGACCAATACCATCAGCGAGAGTGTCTTCAATCCTGAAGGGCAGACCAACGAACAGATACTGGATCTTGCGGAAAAAACCGTATTTGAGATTGCTGAAAAAGAATCAAAGGGTCGTAGAAATTACGACACCATCAAAGAACTACTGGTAGGCGCGCTGGATAAGATTGATGAATTATTTCATCGGGATAGTCCCATCACCGGCGTGGCAACAGGTTATGAAGATCTTGATGAAAAAACAGCCGGTCTGCAACCTTCTGATCTGATCATCATCGCCGGACGACCTTCCATGGGCAAGACCGCCCTGGCAATCAACATTGCCGAGCATGCCGTGATCAAGGAAAAACTTGCAGTTGCCGTGTTTAGTATGGAAATGCCCGGTGATTCATTGGCCATGCGCATGATGTCTTCCCTGGCTAGAATCGATCAACATAAGATACGTACCGGTAAGCTCAAGGATGAAGATTGGCCGAGATTAACCTCTGCCGTTGAGATATTAAAAGATGCACGTTTGTTTATTGATGATACGCCGGCCTTGACACCTTCTGAAATCAGGGCGCGTTGTCGTCGAATTTACAGAGAAAATAATGGTCTGGATCTGGTTATTATTGATTATCTGCAGTTGATGCAGGTTGCCGGAAACACTGAAAATCGTGCCACAGAAATCTCCGAAATCTCGCGGTCACTCAAAGCCATGGCGAAAGAACTCAGTGTTCCGGTCATTGCGATATCCCAGCTAAACAGAAGCCTTGAACAACGGCCAAACAAACGCCCAGTGATGTCCGATCTTCGTGAAAGTGGCGCGATTGAACAAGATGCCGACTTGATTATGTTTATCTATCGGGATGAGGTTTACAA
>JAIVVP010000212.1:0-3770 GCA_049189775.1 Gemmatimonadota bacterium
TTATGCCGTGACGTTTGCCATTACTGTACCTTTGCGGAAACACCTAAAAAAATGGAGAAGGCTTACCTCACAGCAGATCAGGTGTTGGAGATTGCACATGCAGGCAAAAAAGCGGGTTGCCACGAAGCCCTGTTCACATTAGGTGACAAACCCGGTCTGCGTTATCAGTTTGCCAGGGAAGAACTTCATAAGCTTGGACATTCCTCCACACTCTCCTATCTGGCAGAAATGTCAGAACTGGTTTTAAACGAAACAGGTTTGTTACCACATCTTAACCCGGGCGTGATGAGTCGTCATGACCTATTAAGCCTACGTCATGTGTCTGTCTCTCAGGGCTTGATGCTGGAAAGCATTTCCATGCGTTTATATGAAAAGGGTGGGCCACATTACGGTTCGCCGGATAAACATCCTGTTACTCGTCTTGGCAGTATTGCAGCTGCAGGTGGTGCTCGCGTTCCATTTACATCCGGGATCCTGATTGGTATTGGTGAGACCCGACGGGAAAGGATTGAATCTTTACTGACCTTACGTGAATTGCACGAAGCCGATGAACACTTGCAGGAAATTATAATTCAAAACTTTCGACGTAAACCAGGTACGAAAATGCACAACGCCCCGGAACCGGATCTGAATGAACTGATTTGGACAATAGCGATAGCGAGACTTATTTTTGGTGCACAGATGAACATACAGGCACCACCCAACCTGATGCCGGATGCACTACCGCAGTTAATTAATGCCGGTATCAATGACTGGGGTGGTGTCTCTCCTGTTACCCCGGATCATGTCAATCCCGAGGCGGCATGGCCTCATCTGGATGAATTGCGTGCAGCGACGGAAATGACAGGCAAACAACTGGTTGCAAGATTGCCACTCTATCCGGAATATGTGCACGCACTAGGGAGATGGGTGGAACCGGAATTACATAAGCAGATATTAAACAAATCAGATGCCGAAGGTTATGCCCGTACGGATGACTGGTTTGCAGGTTCTGCTCAGGCCGTACCTCTTATTCGGATAGCAAAGCAAGGCCAGTTAATTAAAAGTGAAATCAGCCATCTTGTTGATCAATCTGTGGGCGGTAAATCATTATCTGAGAAAGATATTGTCAGGCTTTTTTCTGCAAGGGGACATGATTTCGAACTCGTTTGTCGGGCCGCGAATGAATGTCGTGCGGAGGTGAATGGCGATACAGTCACGTATGTCGTCAACCGGAATATCAATTACACGAATATCTGTTACTTTGGCTGTCGATTCTGTGCATTCTCAAAAGGCCAGGTCAGTGAGCATCTACGTGAACGCGGTTATAATTTGAGTTTGTCGGAGATACAGGATTTTACCCGTATTGCCTGGTCGAAAGGGGCGACGGAGGTTTGTCTTCAGGGCGGCATCCATCCCGAATACACGGGTGATACCTACCTGTCCATTGTCAGTGCCGTAAAGCAGGCGCAGCCTCAGATACACATTCATGCATTTTCACCACTTGAAATAACCCATGGGGCGGAAACTCTGGGTATGACGTTGGAAGATTATCTCAAGGTATTGAAAGATACCGGTTTATCTTCCTTGCCTGGTACAGCGGCCGAGATACTGGATGATGAGATCCGCGCAATTATCTGTCCAGATAAAATCAACACTGCACAATGGCTGAGGGTGGTCAGGGCAGCACATCAAACCGGACTTTCAACGACAGCAACCATCATGTTCGGTCATGTTGATATGCCTGTTCATTGGGCAAGACACTTAATAAGAATACGTGAATTGCAGGAAGAAACTGGTGGCTTTACCGAATTCGTTCCATTACCTTATGTTCATATGTCGGCACCACTTAGCCGCAAGGGCAGGGCTCGACCAGGCCCCACTTTTCGTGAAAATTTATTAATGCATGCGGTTGCTCGTCTGGTCTTTCATACGCATATTGATAATATTCAGGCCTCATGGGTTAAACTGGGGAAAGACGGTGTTAAAGCTTGTCTGGATGCCGGTGTTAATGATCTCGGTGGTACACTCATGTACGAAAGTATCAGTCGCTCGGCAGGGGCCGTCCATGGACAGGAGTTTTCGACAGAGGAGATGTGCCGATTAATACTGGATTGCAACAAAGTCCCCAGACAACGAACAACCACCTATGGTCAAGTCGAAATAGAAGCAGACTTTTCTGACAGAGGTGTTCAACTTACTTCGTGAGTGTGTTGGTACCGATTATAAAAAACGATTATAAACAAAAGGACATCATTGAGATGGGGGTATGTCGGTGAGTGATTCTCTACACGAACTATTAGCCAGAGCCAAGACCTATGATTTGGGTCAACCATACTGGAATGGAATGCCCGTTCATCCTTTTGACCCGCCATTCCAATCCTATCTTTATAGATACCATGAATATGTCAGAAAAACATTCGACGAAATGGGTATAGAACCGGGCTTTTCCGATGCCATTAGCCTGATGATCACTTCGCACCATGCCGGGACGCATTTTGACTTGCCAATACACATGTCCCAGGATAACAAGGTGCAAGGTATCGATGTTACTCCGTACCAGAGAGATACTGGATTTAAAGACTTGCCTGAACCGCTGCATAGCCTGGAAAAAGTGCCACCATTGATTTTACGAGCGGTATTACTTGATATTCCTGCTTACAAGGGCATGGATCTGTTGCCGGAATGTTATCCGATCACACCAGAAGATCTGGCAGGTGCCATCGAAAAGGATGGACTTGTTATTAATAAAGGTGATTGTGTTCTTGTTCGTACTGGTTATGGTCGCTTTTTTGAAACGGATGGGGATACTTATTTGAATAAGTGGGCTGGACTGAATGACGATGCCGCACACTGGCTGGCAGAACAAAACCCGCGTTTAGTGGGAACGGATAATTTATCAATTGGTGTTCCTGCTCCTTTCGCCAGCCATAGAATTCTGTTGGTTGAAAAAGGAATTTATGTCATGAAAAGTCTGAATCTGGAAGAACTGGCTCAGGATAAAAAATTTATCTCAACAGTCATCGTCTTGCCATTGAAAATTATAGGTGGTGAAGCCTCTTTGGTAAGACCCGTAGCACTTGCCTGAAATAATGTTAAATCAAATGATCTCTTCGAACGTGGCAGTAAAGTGACGCAAAAAGGGTGGAGAGTTTATCATCCGCAGTCCAACCATTTTATCCCTTTGCTCAAAAAGCTCAGCAGCGGACTCTATAACATAATCAATGTGACTTTGGGTATAGACACGCCGGGGCAGGGCCAGTCGCACTAGTTCTAACTCCGGGGCTTTTCCATCTCCACCAAACATAACGCTGCCTATCTCAACCGTGCGAACCCCGCCAACGCGATATAGTCCACAGACCAGAGCCTGTCCAGGAAATTCTTCTGGTGAGATATGTGGGCAACAATGTCCGGCGTCAATATAGATAGCATGTCCTCCTGGCGGCTCAATGATTTGATAACCAATCGCCATGAGTTTTTCACCCAGATATTCTGTCGAACGGATCCGATATGCCAGGTAGTCTTCTTCTACCACTTCCTCAAAGCCTTGCGCCATAGCTTCCAGATCTCGTCCTGCGAGACCGCCATAGGTGACATAGCCTTCTGTCAAAATCAGCAAGGCGTCTGCACGTTCTGCCAGCTTTTGATCCCGCAGTAGTAGTACACCACCGATATTCACCAGGCCATCTTTTTTGGCACTGATAGTGGCACCATCACAGAGTTTGAATATTTCCCTGACGATATCACGAATTGATCGATCTGCTTGTCCAGCTTCACCAGCCAAGCCTGTC
>JAIVVP010000213.1:0-3731 GCA_049189775.1 Gemmatimonadota bacterium
CTTCCACCAGGTTGATCAGATACGATTCAGGCACATAACCTTTTTCAGCAGTTATTTTGGCATCACTGCCTTTATCCGCACGATGTTGTACAACACCCAAGATACCGCCCGGTTTCAATACACGATTAAATGACGCATAGATTTCTTCAATGCCACCGTATCTGATCCAGTTGTGTGTATTCCTGAACGTCAAGACCATATCCATCGAGTTATCAGGGATATCTTTCAGGTAACCACCATCATTGAACACAACGACTTCTACCTTGCCGTAGGTATCGGTGTCTGCATTCATCTTCTTCATGAAGTCGATGTGAATATTGCGTAAATATTTTGTTGGATGCGTGTCACCAAAACTGGCAACGGTCAATTCACCTGAGTCTTTCATTAACGGTGCAAGTATTTCTGTATACCAGCCGCGCCCAGGTAATATTTCCAGGACTTTCATGTTTGACTGCATGCCAAAGACCAGTAATGTTTCTTTGGGGTGCCGATAAATATCTCTTGCGACATTTTTGGCATCACGTTGAGAGCCTTGAAGTACCTTATCCAGTTCAGCAGAAGTATCTCCTGCCATAACAGTGCTTGAGAGTATTAAAGATACAAGCATCATATAAATGGTTTGCAACAGTTTCATATTATTTCTCATAATTATCGGACTATTCATCATCCCAGTATCTCCGCATTTCGAAATACATAAATGATGCAGTCCATGTGATTAAAACCAGACCTGTTAAGGATTCCAGGCCGGTCAGGAAGCGTAGTGTTCCCGTGGGGATGATATCACCAAAACCCAGTGTGGTATAGGTAATAAACGAATAATAAATACAGTTCATGATGTTGTGTATTGCCTCTCCAGTATCGAAGGCAACCAGTGTGCCCAGGGAAGTGAACCGGATCAGGAAATAATAGCCAAAAGCAAACATCCAGATTTCGGCAATGTGTGCCAGTAAGGCACCAAAAATGCCAACGACCATACGATGGCGATGTTTCATATGCAGTCTTGGCATTAATCTGGACAGCTGATAAAGCATCTCATAATGAATCATGACTGCCACAGCAACCAGGATTGAATTAATGATGAAGGCGGCGAACATATGCATATTATAGAGTTTTCTAAAATGAGGATCCGGGTTGTTTGAGGAATTCTATCTCTTCCTGAGTCGATTCTCGACCAAGTATTTCATTCCGATGCGGATAGCGACCAAAACGGTCAATAATAATCTTATGCTTCAATTCAAAATCGTAATTGGATTCCAGTCCGGGCGCCTTGAATAAGCTCAGTGCGGTTTCGTGTGCTTCCCTGGATTCACTATGCATAAACGGCAGGTACAGAAAGGCTTTCTGTTTTGTCTCCAGTTCCTCATCGGCCCTGGCCTGAATCGCTTCCTGTGCCAGCGCCAGCGCCTGTTCGTCACAGGCGAATGCCAGCGGAGAATCGCGGTAGAGATTACGGGAAAATTGATCCAGAATAATAATCTCAGCCAGACGACCCAATGGAGTTTCCCGCCAGGAAGCCAGTGCGCCCTGTGTTGCCATGTGATGAGCAATCTCAAATCGTTCGTCAATCAGTTGATCAAAGTCGGCGTCTTTCTTCCACCAGAACTTTGGGTCAGTTTCTTCAAACCAGAATTTGATCACCGCTTCTGGACGAACGATGTTTCGACTCATTACCATTTCGACTGTACCTGTTTTGAATCAGACTTATTCTTGTTCTGATTTATTTAGGTCAATCGAAACAGAATTAATACAGTATCGTAAGCCAGTGGGTTGCGGTCCGTCTTCAAAGACATGTCCCAGGTGTGCATCACAGGCATTGCACATGACTTCCACCCGTTTCATCCCATGACTGGTATCGGTTTCTGTTTTGATGGCATCTTCACCCATTGGCTGGAAATAACTGGGCCAACCAGAACCCGAATCGTATTTTGTTTCAGAACTGAATAATGGATTGCCACAGCAGGAACACACATAAGTGCCCTTGTCCTTGCAGTTATAATATTTGCCGGTAAAGGCACTCTCTGTTCCTTTTTGTCTGCAAATGGCTACCTGTTCTGGCGTCAGTTCTGCTTGCCATTCTTGTTCAGTTTTTTCAATGCGTTCTTTTGTCATGAACGATACCTTTTCTTATTATTAATAATTTCATTCTGCTTTCAAGGTATTGTCATTCCCGCATACGCGGGAGTGACGATCAGTTTTTTTATTCTGGGCAACTCGCAAGTATCAGTGAAAAATATTGATTGTCCGGTTCGTAATGATTACAGATATTCAATCCACTTTCTTGCAGTAATTCTTCAAGCCCGTCAGCAGTAAATTTATGACTGACCTCGGTAAGGATACTATCACCTTGTTGAAAGCTGATTTCCTCATCCAGTCTTTGCAGTTGCACAGAATGATCCTGTGTACACAGCAGATGCATCTCAATTCTATTATGTTCTGAATTAAATTCAGCCCGATGTTCAAAATGTTCAGTATTAAAATCTGCCTTCAATTCACGATTAAGCACGTGCAGGAGATTCAGATTAAATTCTGCCGTAATACCCTGTTCGTCGTTATACGCCGCATCCAGCAAATGATTTTCTTTTACACGATCAGCACCGAGCAGGAGATAGTCTCCGGGTCTCATGCTGGCCTTGATCTCTTTAATAAAGTCCTGCGCCTGTCCCGGATAAAAATTACCAATGGTGCCACCGAGAAAAACATAAAGTCGTGTGCCATGTGTTTCTGGTAGATGTTGCAGGCCGGCATGATAATCACCTAGCAGAGGATTAACATCCAGCCAGTCATAATCCGATTGTAATTGTTCCGAGACGCTCTCCAGCATGGGTTCGCAGACATCCAACGGTGCATAGCTGCAAATATGCTCAGTCTGTTCGCAGGCATCAAACAAACGCCTGGTTTTCTGCGCATTGCCACTACCCAGCTCCATGATCTCTGCCGGCCTTACCCGAGAGATGATTTCAATGCTGTAATTTGAGAGTAATTTTTCTTCTGTACGGGTTGGGTAGTATTCAGGTGTGTCACAAATTTGTTCAAAGAGCTGCGAACCACGTTCGTCATAAAAATATTTTGGCGGCAGACTTCGCGGCGCAGACAACAATCCGGTACGGACATCTTCTACGATGTCAGGGATATCCCGCGCAGGTTTAATCGAGACACACGCCGTAAATGTAGCTGCGGCTGTTCTTGCTTTTAATTGCTGGTTATTTTGCATGCTTTTAATGTGTTCCCCTCGGACAGGCTACCATTTCAATACGGTGCTGCCCACATTAATAAGATAGAATGAATTACGAATTATGCCTACGGAAATTAGACAGTCTATCGAGCAGGGGTTCACCATTGTGACGCCGACCAAGCGTCTCGGTCGGGCATTACAGCAACACTACATTTCAGAGCAATTATCAGCCGGAAAGAAAGTCTGGGAGACGCCAGATATCCTGCCCTGGGCGGCCTGGATATTACGTAGCTGGGATGATTTCGCAGCGCAACAAGAGCAAGTTCCCTTATTGCTCAACGCACAACAACAGCAATGGGTCTGGCAAAAGATTGTCACCGAATCCAGTTTTGCTGAAGGCTTCCTGCAACCTGCCGCCGCCGCAAACAGGGCCTATGATGCCTGGAAGATCATGCGCCAATGGCAATTGGAGAGTTTTCCGGAAGACCTCTGGCTCAATAAAGATGCCTTTGCCTTTCAATCCTGGGTTAAAACCTTTCAGCAACAATGTAAAAGACAT
>JAIVVP010000214.1:0-3719 GCA_049189775.1 Gemmatimonadota bacterium
ACCGAGCAATCCTGACTTTCGCTGAACGTATTTTCATGGATCAGGGTTGCGCCTTAGGATAGTCCCTGTAGTCTACAGGCTATGGAAATCCAGTTCACAAAAATGCATGGCCTTGGCAATGACTTCGTTGTTATGGATAGCTTTGCGCAGGAGATCCAGTTGAGTTCTGAGCAAGTACGATCGATTGCCGATCGTCACTTTGGCATCGGTTGTGATCAATTGTTATTACTCGCGCCTTCTGACAAAGAAGGTGTAGACGTGCGCTATTTGATCTATAACGCAGATGGTAGCGAAGTATCTCAATGTGGCAATGGTGCAAGATGTGCTGCTGCCTATTTACGTGAGAATGACCTTATTGAGGGGCTGGTTGACGGCCCAGTTGATGGCAGGGCAATCACTGCTGAAACTAATGAAGGCATCATTACCATGCATCTGCAAGACGGTGGTCTGGTCAGGGTCAATATGGGCATCCCAAAACTGGCAGCTACCGAGATACCTTTGGATACGCAGGAAGATGCCGAACAGTATCGATTGAATTTGTCTGACACAGAGATTACATTCAGTGCGGTCTCTATGGGTAATCCACATGCCGTGATTGTCGTGGATGATGTATCTTCGGCACCGGTTTTAACCATGGGGCCTGAAGTGCAGCAGCAAACATTTTTCCCGGAAGGTGTGAATGTGGGATTTATGCAGATTATTGATAGTGGCCATATCAAATTACGTGTTTATGAGCGGGGTGCGGGTGAAACATTGGCCTGCGGGAGTGGTGCTTGCGCCGCAGTCGTGGCAGGATGTATCAATTCCAGTCTGAATCAGGAAGTTGATGTAGAGTTGCCGGGTGGGCACCTTCTGATCAGCTGGGCGGGGCAAGGTGAACCTGTATGGATGACAGGGCCAGCCACTTTTGTTTACAGGGGGCAGATATCATTATGACGGTCGATAAAGACACAAATCAGGGGCAAGACTCAGCAGCAGAAAAAGGAATAAGCGGGGAAAAAGATTCAGCACAGATCACACCATTAATTTCAGCAAAGGATATTGCTGAATATTTACACAAGAACACAGAATTTTTTAATGAAAATCCTGCACTCCTTGGTGAATTATCGATACCACATAGTAATGGAGGAGCGGTTTCTCTGGTTGAAAGACAGGTCGCGGTATTAAGAGAGCAAAACAAGCAAACCACCAAACAATTACATGAGTTGATCGAGATTGCGCGTCAGAATGAAGAACTGGCGAGGAAAATGCACCAGTTAGGTTTGACGCTGATGGATGCGACAGATCCCAAGGATATTTTTGCAACCTTGTATGACAATTTGTCCAAGAATTTTCATGCAGATCGTGTTGCTGTTCGTATCTTTGGTGAGCCGGCCTTTATCGATTCTTTTGCAGGTGAAGAATTTGCCGGTAAGGACACCAGGGAAATCTCGTTATTTAAAACTATGATCGAAACCAGACTACCCATGTGCGGACGAATGAAACATCAGCAGCAGGCATTTCTGTTTGGTACCGAGGCTGATGAGATTACCTCGTCTGTCATGGTGCCATTACTGGGTTCTGACTGGAGCGGGATAATGGCGATCGGTAGTTTTAACCCGGATCGTTTTCAGCCAGGCATGGGTGTGGAATTGCTGGCAAATATGGCCGAGGTCCTGAGTTTTATTTTAAAACCGTGGATAGCCGAGACCTGAAACCAGCGCAATATTATGTGCCTGTTCCCGGGCAAAGGTTACCCCTTGTGGTCAAGCAAACCTCAATGATTGATTAGCCCGGGATGAACCAGCAAGAAGCCTCAAGGATTGACCTGTTTCTGGGAACCCTGCAACACCTGTCTGAACATACCAGAAAATCCTACCAACGCGATCTCGTCGTATTGCTCGAATTTGTGAATGCGCAAGAAGTAAACCAATGGCAGGAACTGGATGGCCGTCAAATCCGTAGCTTTGTGGCCTGGCGACACAGACAAGGGATTGGCGGTCGATCATTACAACGAAATTTATCAGCAATACGTGCATTCTATCGTTATTTGATTGGTGAAGGTGTGGCACAACATAATCCTGCAGAAGGTGTGCAGGCCCCGAAGTCCCCGAAAATATTACCCAAATTGCTTGATGTCGATCAGGCTGCCCAGTTACTTGAGATCGACAATAAAGATCCATTGGCTATTCGTGATAAGGCCATCATGGAATTGATGTACTCCTCCGGCCTGCGCCTGTCTGAACTGGTGATGCTGGATCTGGACAGCCTGGATCTGACCGATGCCGTGGTGACGGTGGTCGGCAAGGGCAAGAAAACACGTGCTGTTCCTGTCGGTAAATATGCACGCAATGCGATTAAACAGTGGTTAAAGTGTCGCGACAAAATGGCAAATAATGAGGAACCTGCAGTGTTTGTCAGTCAAAGAGGGAGCAGGATCAGCCGACGTTCGATACAACAACGTTTGCAACAGTGGGCGATGAAACAGGGACTCACGAATCATGTCAACCCGCATATGTTGCGGCATTCTTTCGCCAGCCATTTACTGGAATCCAGTGGTGATTTGCGCGCTGTTCAGGAATTACTCGGTCACGCGGATATCAGTACAACACAGGTGTATACACACCTGGACTTCCAGCATCTTGCAAACGTTTATGATGATGCGCACCCGCGTGCTCGTAAGAAGAAATCATAGGCTGGAAATTTACCGCATTACCCCCATATCTAGTAAACTGGGCAGTCTCTAGTAGAATGCGCCATTCAAAAAGAAGCTGGCATAAAAAATCTGGCCCAAATCAGGAGAAATTATTTGAAGCAATTTAGAGGTACAACCATCCTCTCAGTTCGTAGGGATGATAGTGTGGTCATCGGTGGTGATGGACAGGTTTCAATGGGTGATACTGTCATGAAAGGCAATGCCAGGAAGGTCAGGAGACTGTATCACGACAAGGTTATTGCCGGGTTTGCAGGAGGCACGGCCGATGCATTTACCCTGTTTGAACGCTTTGAAGGCAAACTTGAAAAACACCAGGGTCAATTATTGAGATCCGCGGTTGAGCTCGCCAAAGACTGGCGCACAGATAAAATGTTACGCAATCTGGAAGCCATGCTTTGTGTGGCTGATAAAAATATTTCTTTGATCATCTCTGGAAATGGTGATGTGATTGAACCGGAAGACAATATTATGGCGATAGGTTCCGGTGGCGCTTATGCCAAGGCAGCGGCAATTGCCTTAATGGACAATACTGAAATGTCTGCACGGGATATCGTTATCAAAGGGCTAAACATTGCAGCCGATATTTGTATTTATACGAACCACACGCAGACCATAGAAGAACTTTCCCATGGAAAAAGTTCCAGTGACTAAAACTGAATAAATAATAATAAAGGATTCAAATAAGTAGTATGAGTGAATTAACACCGAAAGCGATTGTAGACGAATTAAACAAACACATAGTCGGGCAGGATGATGCCAAACGCGCGGTTGCCATCGCATTGCGTAACCGTTGGCGTCGGATGCAGGTCGACGAAGAATTGCGTAATGAGATTACGCCAAAAAATATATTGATGATTGGACCGACAGGCGTAGGTAAAACAGAGATCGCAAGAAGACTTGCCAGGCTGGCGGATGCCCCATTTATCAAGATTGAAGCAACTAAATTTACAGAAGTTGGTTATGTAGGTAGAGATGTAGAATCAATCATTCGTGATCTGGCTGATATCGCAGTAAAAATGACCAG
>JAIVVP010000215.1:0-3719 GCA_049189775.1 Gemmatimonadota bacterium
AGGGTTTCTGTCATATCGATTCTACACATTCCTCTGTAATTTCATTCGGGATGACAAGAATGGGATCGTATCAGGGGACGGATTTAAGTCTATTTTCGAAGAAAGATTATCTACCCCCCTGCAACGGGTGGCCAAATAGCGAGCGTATCGCCTTCTTTAAATGTGGCTTGTTCACGTTGTTCAGGAGTCAGATAGATGCCGTTGAGTAAAACCAGGTGAGCGCGTTCCCTAGGCACATGGTAGCGTTCAATCACGCCATAAGCCGTTTCTTCATCGGTAATTTCCAGGACTGTCCTGTGTTTTATTGAGCCTTCTGGAAGATAGTCGCTTAGTGTGGCGTAGAGCTTAAGGGTAATTTGCATACTTACTATACTACAGGACATCTATTACTCAGGGGACAGACTTAAGTCTGTCCCCAAATAAGTTAAATGACACCCGCATTATGCCCAAGAGCCTGGGTACACCCTAAATAGGCCTCCATAATACGTGTTGGATCCTTCATCAGCTGCTCTTTCCATTTACCCAGTCTTAACCTGCTCTGGATCAGGCCCCTCAATACACCTACATGCTGCGTCAAACCCAGGGATTGTGCACCGACCAGGACATCATCCTCAAATTGAAGTCTGATATATCGATAACGATCAGGATCATAGAGTTCACTGGAGTCTCCCCCATCAACACCCATCCATAGTCCATAGGAACTGGAGATCAATCCCAGGGTATCCAGTACGTTGAGGTTGATACTGCCTTGATGGATGGTTTCTTTGCCCATCATATTCATGGCAGCAATGCGGCCATGATCGGCTGCGGTCGGCTGGATGGCCTGAACGCTGTATTCTCCCGTAGAAAAATCTTTTCCCTGGCAGACATCACCTGCGGCATATATATCAGGACTACTTGATTGCAGACGATTGTTCACCAGTATGCCAAATTCAGTTTCAATACCGCTGCCTTCCAGGAACTGAATATTGGATTTCACACCTGTAGCAGAGATCACCACATCGGCACCGATAACTTCACCATTGTCTAGTGCGACCTTATAACTGCTCCCGGCTTCTTCAATGGCCTCAACCCGGGTCGAGGTATGTACAGCAACGCCTTTCTCCTGGCACCATTTTTTAATCAGATTCCCGGAGTTCTGATCCATCATCCTCGGTACCATACGATCATCCATCTCAATCACAGTCAGATTGACGCCACGTGAAGCCAGGGCTTCAAGGATGATACAACCAATAAACCCCGCGCCCATGAGCACGACGTTAGAACCTTTTGTTGCCCTGGCCGCTATATTTCGACCATCTTCAAGTGTCCAACAGCTGAGCACGCCGGGTAAATCCATCCCTGGTATGGGTGGGCGAACAGGATAAGAACCTGTAGCAATGAGTAATTTGTCGTAATCCAATGAATTACCATCTTCAAGTGCCAGCTTTTTACTTTTTGTATCAATGCTGGCAACACGTCCTTGCATCATTTCAATTCCAGCATCAGCAAAATGTGAACTGGATTTACGCAGATATGTGCCTGACTCATCTATCTTGTTGTTCAGGTAGTAGGGAATTGCCATTCTGGAATATGGCGGTTCTGGCTCATCACCGATAATTATCACTGATGAATCTGGCTGTACTTTACGCAGTGTTTCCGCGGCAATCACGCCCGCAGGACCTGCACCGATGATGACATGCTTCATGGTCTGACTCCTGTGATGGTCATTGGGCACCTCTATTGATTCTGGATAAGATATATTGTGATTCAAAATGTTCAAGAGCAAGGCAATGAGCAATTGTAATAGTTGCTCTATTGCAATTGTTTATCAACGCAGCTATTGGATATTTGGGACTCAATAGGCTTACCCATGAATTAATAGAGGTGCCCACAACTAGAGCCCGAAACGAGCGCGGGTCTCGTCAGTCAATTGACCATCAGAGGTCCAGCCGCGAAGCTCGTAGTATTCCGGTAACATCTTATCAAGATTAACGACCAGGCCCTTGGCCGGTCCAACATTCGCCGCATCCTTCAATAAACGTTTGGGCAAAGTGTCATCGGCCGCAGTCATTCCTGCTGCGTTATTAAAATCTCGTTCCATGTTCCAGATCCGTTCACCCACTTCCATACATCTTTCGGTACTCCAATCCCCTTCACATGCAGCATTAATTTGTGGGGCAATATCTTCCATGGTCCAGGCAAAGGTTGTAAAGGCACAAATACCTGCTGAGTCAACCACTGCCGATCCATCCTGAAAGGCCTTGACCAATTCAGCCTTACCCTCGGTTACCAGTGGGTCAGTTTTAACCGGGATACCCAGGACTTCTGAGGCCACGGTATAACCTCTCAGGTGACAAGCACCACGATTAGAAGTGGCATAGGACAAACCCATACCCTGAATACCACGTGGATCATAGGCCGGGAATTCCTGACCTTTGACGGTCATGGATAAATCAGGATGACCATATTTCTCACACAGGCGTTTGGAACCCATACCAAGGTCTTTACCAAAACCTTCCCCGGTTGCCACCCACTCAGCCGCCTTGGCAAGGGCTTCTGCTGAACCGAATTTAAATTCAATCCCATCTGTTTCCTTTGTAGTAATTGCCCCCAATTCAAACAGCTCCATTGCGGCAGCGACGGTGACACCAAAGGTTATCGGATCATAACCATCTTCATTACAAAGAAAATTTACATAAGTCATGGCATCCATATCATCAACACCACAATCCGAACCAAGCATACATGCAGCCTCGAACTCCAGACCACCAGAGTTACCCCAATATTCAGGTTTGTTTTCAATGGTGAAGTGATTTCGATCAATAGTGGAGATTCTTCCACAGGCAATGGTGCAACCAAAGCACGCCGCATTCGTTGTCAGATTAGGCTTGCCATCGCTTTCACGGGGCACCAGCATGGCTTCACCAGAGATATCACCTGCCTCTTCGAACTGGACTTCACGGTGATTACGTGTGGGCAATGCCCCCATCTCATTGATGACATTCATCAGAACCTGTGTGCCTAATGCAGGTAGACCCTCTCCGGTCACCGCGTTCTCCGCCAGAACTTTCTTTCCTTCGGTGGTAGCCTTCATGAAGGCTACCGGATCCTGAATATTGCCAACCCCTTTGGTACCCCTGACTGCAACGGCCTTGAGATTTTTAGATGCCATCACAGTGCCCACACCAGAACGACCTGCAGCACGATGCAGATCATTAATAATCCCGGCATATAGACACCCTGCTTCTGCAGATCGACCCACTGCTGCAATCCTCAGCAAAGGATCCTGGTATTTTTTATGTAAGTATTCATCCGCTTCCCAGACCGACTTGCCCCAGATGTCATCCGCGGGGACAAGCTCTGCTTTTTCATTCTCCAGGTATAGATAGACCGGCTTGGGTGATTTACCTTCAAAAATGATCATGTCCCAACCGGCATTTTTTAATTCATTGCCAATCTCGTGTTCAACATAATGATCAAACAGACTTGACTGTAAGCGTTGTTTTTTCCGCATCTTTTTCCCTTGGCTATTTTTTTATTGTCTTATAAATCAATTGATTAGTATTGAATTATAGCAGAATTAGTTGGGAAATTCACCTTGCATATCTGTCTTTCTCTTTGTTTTTCAAGTAGTTGTGGTTTATGGATGGGAACTAGTTAGAACTTTTTCACTTATTCTTTCCTTAATTTTACACTTTGCATAGTATGATAGGGCCTAATGTAAGCCTTCAAATCAC
>JAIVVP010000216.1:0-3707 GCA_049189775.1 Gemmatimonadota bacterium
ACCGTAACACTGCAACGGTAACACGCCGCTCCCAGCAACTCGCAAAAAAGGGCCGTCAAATGGGCATTTCTGAGCCGTCCAAAAGAGTCGCTTCCCAGTCAAAAAAAGAGTCGCCTCGTAATCTTCTGTTGATCGCCGGCTTTGGCAAAAACCGTAAAGAAATCCGCAACCGGTGCCTGATTGCCACGACGGGACTGCATGCCGGGATCAGCATTGTTATTGAAATAAGCGAACAGCTGATAATATTCGCGCTGCGAGATCGGATCAAATTTGTGATCGTGACACATTAGGTCTGATCGCCGATGACAAAAATACGTTTGGTAAACGCATGCAGATCCTGCTTGACGCAAAACCAGTTTATGGTGAAGAAAATTTCCAGATCCTGGTTCAAGGTTTACTGGAACGCTATGCAGCAGGTTTTCTGATATATGATCAGAAGAAGGAATGGGTTTATCTACTTAATGATCTGATTCGTTATTTAAGATCATACTGTGCATGGCATCAGTTTGATTTAAGCAATGATCCGATTGATAGTTGGCATATGCGTAACGCAAAACTACGCAATAGTCGTATTCCTATGTTTGCTGCATTGATATTCTTATTGGGAGAGTGCAGTAAGGAGAAGCAGGATAAGATTGGCTGGTTGCGTGAACATCTTTTATTAACTCCTATGCAAAGAATTGAAAAGGTCTATGCATTGAATAATGACGATGGATTTAATTTATTGATAGATGCCTATGAAGTTTTCATGACAAGTATAAATTCGTCCGAAGTCAGAAAGGCACTGGTCGATGCCAATCCCGCTTCATTGGACGAATTAAGAGCAATGGACGTTCCTGAATATAATGAACTACATGCCAATTCAGATATTCTATTAAAAGAACTGACACGTTTTACATTGGATCGACGTGGTGGCTGGAGTGATGCATTCTTTGAATATTTATTATTTTGAGGCCCTAGTGTTCAGATTTTCCCCATAGTTGTTCCAGTCTTTTGTCTCTTCCACAGCCGTGCCGGTAATACCTGTAACGAATAGGATTTTTCTTGTAATAATCCTGGTGATAATCCTCTGCAGCATAGAATGTTGATGCCCTGGTTACCTGTGTGACGATGGGTTCGCTGAATGGCTTGTTTTTGTTGAGGGTTGTTTTTGATGCTTCTGCCAGCTGTTTTTGCTCATCGTCATGATAAAAAATTTCAGATCGATACTGACTGCCTCGATCACAAAATTGTTGATCTGGTGTGGTTGGGTCAATGTTGTGCCAGAAGACATCGAGTAATTTCTCATAACTGACCTGTTCCGGATCATAGACGATCTGTACCGCTTCTGTGTGGCCGGTTTTGCCTGTTGATGTCTGTTTATAGGTCGGGTTTTTTGTGTGACCACCCGTATAGCCAGAGGTAGTTGAGACAACACCTTCCAGTTTGTCGAAAGGACCTTCCATACACCAAAAGCAACCGCCAGCAAATGTGGCAACAGATGTATTACTATCAGTAGCAGCGACACTTGTTTCTTCCGCTGATGTGCTTATAGTCATTGCAAGCAGACTCAGGATAAAAACAGGCAAGGCATATTTCACTAATTTCATTATCTTTATTTCATCTTATATTGATTTCATAGTTGTTTTTTCTAAGACAGGTAGAGTATAAAGAGTTCATTTTTTGAAATGAGAATAATATTTTTATGGATTATTTACCCTGTGTTGAAGTAGAACCTCAAAGACCTGCAGATGCAGCCGTTATCTGGCTGCATGGTTTGGGTGCAGACGGACATGATTTTGAGCCTATCGTGCCGGAACTCAGGTTGCCAGATAGCGCAGCTATTCGTTTCATCTTTCCTCATGCGCCAGCTATATCTGTGACCATTAATAATGGCATGGTAATGCCAGCCTGGTATGACATCCTGGATATGAGTATCGAGAAGAAGGTCGATGAAGAGCAATTACTGGCGTCTTCTGCAAAGATAACAGCCTTGATAGACAGAGAGATAGAGCGTGGTATAGATAGCTCACGGATTGTGATTGCCGGTTTTTCGCAGGGTGGTGCTGTTGGCTATCAGGCGGCCTTGACTTATCCCAAACCACTCGCGGGATTATTAGCAATGTCGACATATTTTGCGACCAGTGAATCAATTTCGATTACTGCTGAAAATATGACCATGCCAATTCGAATATTTCATGGAACCATGGATCCTGTTGTGCCTGAACCTTTAGGCAAGATGGCATATGAAATATTTAAACAAAATAATTTTGACGTGGATTATAAAACATACCCTATGCAACATGGTGTTTGTGCTGAAGAGGTGATGGATATTTCAAAATGGCTTAAGAAGATACTCTTGTAGCCTGTTTCTTTCCAGGTAATAAAAAAAGCCCTCAGTCGAGGGCTTTTTTGTTTTATGTACAAGTTATATCAACATTACACTTATTCATTTAACTTTTTATATTCTTTTGCTGCCAGCGTATTTATCACATCAATAATTTTTTCAAAGCTGCCTGCCATTGATGCACTTGTCGAATATTTACCATTTATAATGATGGCTGGAACGCCTGTTAATGCATAATTCTGTCCTGCAGAAAAGGCTGCCCTGACTTTTTCTTCGACTTCTTTTGAGTTGTAGGCCTGGTCAAATTCATCACCACTGACGCCATGTTCTGAGAAGAACACCCTGAGGCTCTTTTCATCAAGGATCTTTCTTTTATCCCTGTGTATCGCATCAAACAAGGATGTATGAATTATATCAAGGATGCCTATTTTCTCTGCTGTATAAAATGCCCTGGCATGAGGTAACCAGTTTTTACCCAGAATACCTGGCATACGGACAAACTCTATATAGTCAGGTTTTTCATTAAGCCATTTATCGAGGACTGGTTCAAAATGGTAACAGTGGGGACAGCCATACCAGAAGACTTCCAGGACTTCTATCTTGTCGCCCGTCCTTGTGGGTTGCGGGGTGGGAAGCTTTTTATAGAGGCCAGTAACATCTTTCAACACTGTCTTTGTATTTTTAGCTTGATCTGCCGTTGCGACTTGTTCCTGTATAGCAGGGGTTGCCTCAACTTTGTTTTTAGATACATTTTCTTCAGCATCAGAACAGGCTGAAAGCAGGCTGAGAGCGGTAAGCAGAAAAATACTGTTTAACCGTGTCCAAAATAATTTTTTATTCATGTATAAAGATCCTTGAGAAATGAAGTGGATTACAATTCACCGTAGGAATGTAAACCGGATAGAAACATATTAACACCGAGAAAAGCGAATAATGTGACGAATAAACCAATAACAGACCACCAGGCCATGGGCGTGCCTTTCCAGCCTTTGGTCATACGCATATGTAACCAGGCAGCGTAATTTAACCAGACGATCAATGCCCAGGTTTCTTTAGGGTCCCATGACCAGTAGCCACCCCAAGCCTCTGCTGCCCATAAGGCACCAAGAATGGTTGCGATGGTGAAAAATGCAAAACCCAGCGCGATAGATTTATACATTACATCATCGAGTAAATCATAAGATGGTAGTCGAGAGAGAATGACTGAGCCTGGTATCATTCGCTCTAAAAAGTTTCTCACCAGATAGGCTGTGCCCAACATGGCTGCAAGGCTGAAACAACCATAGCCAATAAAGTTTGCAGGCACATGGATCTTCATCCAGTAGCTTTGTAGTGCCGGCACCAGTGGCTGAATTTCGTGGGCACCTTTTGCATAGGTGTA
>JAIVVP010000217.1:0-3704 GCA_049189775.1 Gemmatimonadota bacterium
TGCTTTGTTCAATGTCATCCAGAATAAAATCGAGTCGGTTTTTATCTACTGCTGTAATAACAAACCAGAGATTAAACAGGTGTTCACGTTCATAATTATGATTGACCTCAGGATAGGCATTAATCATGCCTGCTGTCTCAATGAGTTTATCATCCGGAACTTTTAATGCAGCAAGGATACTGTTGCCGATAGAATTCGGTTTAATGACCGGACCAACACGGCTGATAGCACCAGAGGATTGTAATTTTTCAAATGCCTCTATCACTAACTCGGCTTCAACACCCAGACGTTCGGCAATGTCATGAAATGGTTGTGAAGAAAGTGGAAAGTTATGTTGAAAATCATTCAGCAAACATTGTTCAAGATATGAATAGGAATCATAGTCAGAAATCTTATAGTCAGTATCTTGTTGTGACATTTTAATATCCCCCACTATTACAGCCCTATCTTATGTGCCCTGTGTGTAAAGAAGATGCCACTGGGTTTGTCTGCAGAGATTTGTGCAATATTATCGAAAGTATCCGTATCGTAAATGTTGACACGATCTTCATCCCTTACAGACACCCATACTTCTTCACCTCGTGGTGTAAATTCCATATGTAAAACAGCTTTGCCGGGAACAAGTTCTTTTACAATTTCCATTTTGGCGACATCAATAATCTGCAGGTGATCATTCTTCGGAAATGCAAAATTAACCCATACCTGCCGTCCGTCCGGTCTGGCGATGGCAAACACCGGTTGACCATAAGTTTTTATCCGCGTTACTTCCTGCCAGTTATCCGGGTCAATAACGATAACAGCATGCTCGCCTATCGCAGGGACAAAAAGATAATTTCCTGCCTGGGCCCATCCTTCAAGGTGAGGCATTTTATAGACGGGTAATTTTTCATCATCACGACCGTAATCATTCAGAACCTTCTTGATGCCTTTTTCAACATGCCACAGATCAAGAATAGCCAGGCCATTCTCACCGTACAGACCTGCTATATAATAACGACCGTCAGGAGTAATAAGTGCATCATAGGGCTGTAAGCCAACATCCTTGAATTTTCTGATGATCGGTTCATCCGGATTGTTAATGTCAACAATCCATATTTCACCCGCATCATAAAGGCTGAAGACAAATTTTTGTCCCGGGGCATCAACCAGACCGACAACCTTGGATAGTTTTGAACTGGAACCCTGCCCATAACTGGCAGGAATATCCAGAACTGGTTCCAGTGTTTCAGTATCGAATATTCGAACACCACCTGGCTCATAATTTGATACAGCGACAAACTGACCATCTTGTGAAATTGCACCACCAATACTATTGCCGGCCTGAATAATGCGCTTGTTTATCTTGCTGGTCAGCAGATCAATCTTGGTTAAGCCTCCATCCCGACCAAATACAAATGCATACCGTGCATCACGTGAAAAGACGACCGATGCATGTGAAAGATCACCCAGACCATCAATGCTGCCAATAGCGATACGTTTACTGGTATTGACCAATTTGACCTGACCGATGGCACGTTCAATTATAATTCCGAGATCGCCAGTGCCCATCAGTCCTGCATGAACATTAAAAGTCAGCAGTAAACTGAATAATAAAAATATTTTGCTTGTCCCTGTGAAATACATTAATTATTTCCCAATGTTCCGGCTTTGAGTTGTTTTACCATCCAGGCCACTTCCTGCTTATCAAGAATTCCCTTCCAGGGAGGCATAGGTGTGCCTGCAACACCATTCATGATGATGCTAGACAATGCCTCGTTTGATTTACCCTTGAGCTTTACTGCAGTCAGGGGGGAGCCCAGACCACCATTCAATGTCATTCCATGACAGGAACCACAATCATGTTTTATTAAATGTATTAGCTCCTGTTGACGATTATCTGAAATATCTGTTGCAAACACAGTACATGGAAAAACTAATGCCTGGATAAAAAGGTTATTTATCAATGACTTGCTCAACATCATTTGCCCGCCATCAGATCGTTATCGATATATTCAACACGCACATATTTATCCAGTCCCATTATCCGCGCTTCGCGATCAGTTCCATCCGCAGTTATATTCCAGACAACAAGTTGCTTTACCCCGGCCGGAATCACATTAGATTCCTGCATTTTGCCAAGTACAGACTCAGGGTAGTTATCGGAAGATGGCTCACCCAGTTCATCTGCCAATTCCTTACGTAGGGGGGCGGTATCCAGTAATCCGGGAAATATTTCAATGATTAATGCAAGGCGATCTGAACTCGCAGGAAAGACATAAAGCAAGTCGGTGGTTATCCAGTTTTGTTTTCGTTGGGCAAAGATCAGGTGATCGCCATCGGTGGTTTCGCTATTTGAAAAAACCACACCATCTTTTTCAAATACGGCACGTACTTCATCTGATGACATACCGAAATTTGTACTGAGATATCCCGTCAGTTGCGCCTCTGCAATGACATTATTTACATTTAATAATGCAAACGAAATAAATAATATTTTTACTAATCTATCCATATTTACTTTTAATCTTTAGTTAAGTTAAAAGAATCACCCACTAAAGATTCTCTGGTGATTCCGTATTATCTATTCAACATTATTTATTCAACAATGATCGTTCCGCTCATTCCTTCGTGAGGTTCGCAGTGATAAGGATAGATTCCGGGTTTGTCGAATGTCCTTTCCCAACTTTCTTCCGGAAAAATATAGTCGGCTTCTTCAAAACCTTCAGCCTCAAACCAGACGCTGTGATATTGACGTTTCTCCATGTTCACCCATTTGACCGTGGTGCCCACTTTTACTGTCAGTGGTTGTTGAGCTCCATACAGGTCATCTTTAATTTCAATTATTACTGTCTCCGCAAATACAGAAACGGTGCCAAAAGAAAGACTTATAAAAAGCCCGGCTTTGATTATTAGTTTAATATTCATTTTCTTATCCTTCATTTTTGTGTGCCCTCTAAGTATGACACACTGAAAGTAGAAAATACTCAAACTAACCACAATATTATTGTTTTACCGCATTGATCTCGACTTCGTCATTATCAAAACCCAGCTTGTAGCCCAGAGATACATGATGAAAACGACCACTGGTATAGTCGTCATGAATTGCAAAACCCAGATTATAAATCTGATCTAATGACAGGCTGAGATCGCCAGGCTTGTCAGATTCAAGCTTGCGTTTCATCAAGACAGTCCATACGCCATCGGACAGGCTGGATGTGAATTCGGCACCTTGACCACCCTCCATATAACGTTGTTCCAGGACATAACCATCTTCAGTCTTGCCCGTGCCAAGCTGATAACGGATTAGATCCATGAAATGACCGGCCTCCAATTCAGCTTTAATCTCGGCTTCTTCCTTGAGTTTATCCCAGCCACCAAGTTTCTTGCCACGGCGTCCCTTGACCTCAATCTCTGTACGACTTTCAGTAATGTATTTATTCACACCATTTTCAAGATTCAATGCCAATCCGCTTGCCGCTAAATCTTCTGCAGTAGGAGCATCAGGCATACCTTTGGCATCATGGTGACAGGTTCCCCAGCAACCGGCCCGGTCTGCATAGATAACATCATCCGTTGCTAGCATGATTGCGAATTTAATCTGATTTTCAGGGTCCATCTTGCCACCATCAGTAAATGGGACAGGTGTATGACCGGTTTCCGGAAACTGGAAACGCATAGTCAGATATTCACCATCATGGCTTGCACGAACACTGACCGGGATACTG
>JAIVVP010000218.1:0-3703 GCA_049189775.1 Gemmatimonadota bacterium
TGTGTCTTCACCAACTTGTTCCGCAACAACATTCATGCTCAATAATACATTGAGAAATAGCATGAAAGTGATTGATTTATATAGATTATTCATTTTGGTATAAATTATATTATATTTTCAGGCCACTCTGGCGATAGTTGAAATTTGTCATAATTTTCTATATCAATACCTGCAGTTTTAGCAGTAACAATATTATATTGCAAACTTTATGCCACTTTAATAAAAGCATATTATTCAATGACATAGCCTTAGAGCATAGCTAATTACTGTGTCGTATCATGTAAAAGTGTCACTCTTAAACGACGTGTAAATCTTGATAAAATATAAATAAACGATTTCTTAAACAAAAATTACTATATAGATCAGCCCTATACCATTAAGCTAACACATAAAGTTAATAGTCTAAATATCTAATTCTTATAATTAATTCATTTTTGGGATGCGTGCACGGTATTGTTGGGGACTCCTTCGGCTGAAGGGTTTACAAACGGGATGGGATATGTGTTGCCTTAATTATCTATATTGAGAGTAAAAATTTTGTAAAGTGTTATATTTCTTCTTGATATCAATAAGTTACAGTAGTGATCGGCTCAATAACAACTGTCGGCCATTTCTCAGCCACTGGCTGAACAGCGGTTCAGTACCATGATTAAAACGGATATAGGCACGCCCACCCAAACCAGTGACCTGCAGGTCATCTGGCAGCCTTAAATCCACATGGAATACCTTTTCGTCGGCGGTCAAACCCTTGTTATCTGAAGTCATGACGGCTATATCGCCACCACCGATTGCCCCTAGCGCACGGCTTGGAAGCTGTGAACTGGCTGCCGGTGTCTCGCGTAAAATTTGGGCCTCAATGATATTGGCAGGTAATTCTGCCAGGCGAACTTCGACATTCACCAGCTGCTTGTGTAATAAGCCAATATCATCCTGCGGCAGGACCGAACGAACAATCAACTTCTCAGGGTTAACGATATAAGCGATTAACTGGCCCTGTTGTAAATAACGCCCCTGCAGCACATATACATCGGAGAGGATGAATTTTCCAGCTACTTCACTCCTGAGCAATAATGATTCCAGACGTTTTTCAAGCTGGGCCAACTCGGCATCGACTGTTGCTAATTCTTCATCCAGTATTTTTGACTCTACTTTATCAGTCAGGCGTTTTGCATTTATCTTGATATGCAATTCATCCTGGCGTGCACGTAAAATTACTGCCTGTGTTTCCTGCTCCGGGTTCTGCAGGCGTATCAAAGGTGTCCCCGGCACGACTTCGCTACCGGGCTCAACAAAAACCTCACTGACGAAACCTTCATTGGTGGTAAAAACGTGGGCCTGATTTGGCACCCAGACGATGCCCTCGACGTTTGTGGTAAGTGCTATAGGGATCAACATCACGGCCAGGACAAGACCCGATACGCTTCCTAAAGCCAGGATGACTGCCTTGCTACGCCGTCCTTGTAATGCCGAACTGCTGAACAAGAAACGTAGGCCTCGTATTACGGGCTGAATAAACTGCGTGGCAAACATCCAGACACCCAGGATCACACCAACGAACAGGTAGCTTTCTGCCAGAAACAGGATGATCACGATCATGATGAAATAACGGTAAAAAAGAGCTGCCAAACCATAAACAGCAAACCAGGCTCGTTCACCTTTAACATTGACTGGCGTAGTCGCCTCAGACAACCCCAGCAGGTAACGTTGGACCAGATAAAGATAATATCGACTAGCGCGGGTGTAGAGGTTGGGGATCTCGATGCTATCTTGTAACACATAATAACCATCAAACCTGAGCAGCGGATTAGCGTTAAACAGTATGGTTGATACGCTGCCGATCAACATGACATTAAACGCAGCATCCCGCACCAGGCCCGGTTCAACCAACACCCATACAAACATTGCCAGCGCGGCTAAAAATAATTCCATCATGATGCCAATGGCACTTACCAGGATACGCTTGTGTTTGTCACGAATTGCCCAGGCCGCCGAGGCATCCACATAAGGGACTGGCATAAACACCAGTAGCGTGATGCCCATTTCATGAACCTCTCCGCCCCACATCTTGACTGCGAAACCATGTGAAAATTCATGCACAATTTTCATCAGGGGATAGATCAGAACCAACATTAGTAGATTGTCTGGTGCCAGGATACCCTGCCCTGTTAATATCGTGCTCAGGGACGCAGCCTCAACCAGGCCTAATAATACTGCCAGGACCACTACAAATAGCCATAGCAACATCCCTACAGGTGAAAACAAGGGCCGTAACCAGGGAATAAATCGGTTAAGAAACCTGTCTGGATCCAGTAAAGGAATACGAATCGCCATAGGATTCTTCAATGCAGATTTTCGACGCATACGTTTTTCGGTCAAATATTGTTGCAAACTTTTTTCAACGTCGAATGGTAATTCACTGCTGAGGAGATTCATTGTCAGAAGCCTTGATAACAACAGGACAATATCATCCTGTGTCATTTCTTCTTTTTCAGTGTCATTATCAAGCGGGCTTAATTCTTCCCATATAGATTCTACTGTTCGCTTGCCATCTAAACGACCGATAAACTCATAGGCTGTCTGGTTAAAGCGTAGATGTTTACCATTAGATTCATCATGCAAAATGTACCAGCGTTGCCCTCGATACACCTGGGGATAGCAGCGTACATGTTGACGTAACTGTGGAGTCAATCCGGACAGATGTGGCCAGATTGTTGGGGAATTCTCAGTGGCGGCCTTGGTTATATGCATGATTTATATGCCCAGTTCATATACCCAGGGACCAGAACCAGAGATACAGTCGATCAAGCAGGCGATGGGTCCAGATCCAGAGTAGTTTACGTTCACCTATGTCGATCTTTGCAATGCCCTGCATGCCTGGACGCAACAGGGAATCAGGTTCATCCAGGCTTGCCTCTACGCGGAAATAGTTACGCTCATTTTCTGCAACGGCAACGGGAATGACCTGAATTACAGATACTGGAAACCTGTGTTCTGGTAATGCGGCGATGATCAGTTGCCCGGTTTTACCAGCTTCTAGTCCTGCCACGTCATGTTCATCAACCTCCAGAACTACACGGTAATTTTCCAGAGGTGTTACTTCAAATAGCACCTGACCGGTTTCCACTGGTGCCCCAAGTGACTGACTGAGATCGCCGCTTACCACGACACCATCAAATGGCACGCGCAATTGAGTACGGGCAATTTTACTATCAACCAGTGACACCTCAGCATCAACCTGTGCTATTTGTGCCCTGAGAATATTTAGCTCGGTTCGATCTCGTTTAACCAGCGCCTCCTGATAATGATTATTGATCTTGTTGCGCTCACCCTGCCATTTTTGTTTTTGCAGAAGTAAATCGCTATCGTCAAGCAAGGCGATAATATCTCCCTTTTTGACGATATCGCCAGCACGTATTCTGGCCTGTTTTATGTAACCATCTTGCGGTGCCACCAACAATTGCCGTACGGCACCTTCGACGCTGGCTTCTGTTGTTATCCTGTAAGGTCCATCTATCATCGACATTGCTGTAAACAATATAACGAAAAACAGTAATGCCAGTTTCAGCTTCAGATGTCCCAAGCCTATGATCCCGGCTATATTTCCAAGCAGGCGTTCACTGCCTGCGGACCAGATTGGACGCTCGTTACGTTGTTTCAATTCAAGGACAGGACCGACAATACGCGCGAGTAATTCACACTCCTG
>JAIVVP010000219.1:0-3672 GCA_049189775.1 Gemmatimonadota bacterium
AGTGGCAATGCAGATCTGACTGGCGTTGATTTTGACCCGGAAGAATCAAAACGTTTACTCAAAGCTGCAGGCTACGATGAACTGAATCCACTGAAGATTATCTACAAAACCTCGAATAATCCTTTTCGTGTGCGCCTGGCCACCATTATTCAATATCAATTAAAACAGGTAGGCATAGAAGTCGATGTGCGGAGTTATGACTGGGGAACCTTTTATGGCGATATCAAGGCCGGACGGTTTCAGATGTATAGCCTGTCATGGGTGGGTCTGAAGATTCCGGATATATTCCGCTATGCCTTCCATAGTTCATCGTTGCCACCCTATGGTGCGAACCGGGGTCGCTTTAAGGATGCCACTGCAGATGCCATGATAGAGGCAGCAGAAAGCAAACAGGACCTGGGCGAACAGGCAAAGCTGTATCAAGACCTGCAGGCTTATTTGCATAAACAATTACCTTATATACCGCTGTGGTATGAAGATAATATACTGGTGACAGCAAAGGACATCAGTGGCTACACGCTGGCAAGCGATGGTAACTATGATGGTCTACTCACGGTTAAGAGAGATTAGTTAAAAAGAGAATAATTATTTTAAACAAACATGAATCAAGACAAGCACATAGAAATCAATATCAGCAGACAAACACTCACATTGTTTGCAGGCAACGATGTGATTAAGCAGTACACCATCTCAACGGCAAAGAATGGCCCTGGTGAACAGATGGACAGTGAATGTACGCCCAGGGGAAAACATCTCATCCATGAAAAGATTGGTGCAGGCTGTGAAGCAAACACTGTTTTCGTTGGCAGAGAAGCTACAGGTGAGTTGTATCACCCGGAATTACGTGAGCAGTTTCCAGACAGAGACTGGATATTGACGCGTATCCTCTGGCTCAGTGGTTGTGAAGCAGGCAGAAACAAGGGTGGTAATGTCGATAGCTATGATCGCTATATTTATATACACGGTGGCCCGGACGATGTCGCCATGGGCGTCCCCGGTTCGCGAGGCTGTGTGCGTATGCAAAATGACGATATGATCGAATTATTTGATCTGGTCGAGACAGAAACCGCCGTAAATATTGTTGAGGAATAGATGTGCCATCAGAAAATGTAAAAGCAGGAACACAAATAAGCAGCTACGAACGGATAGGTTCAGAAGAAGGCTTGTGGAAACTGGTTAATGCATTTTACGATAATATGGAAAGGCTGCCAGAGGCCAGAACCATCCGGGAATTACATGCAAAAGATTTACGCAGTGCCAGAGAAAAATTATTTATGTTTTTAAGCGGCTGGCTCGGCGGGCCTGACAGATATATCGCCGCCTTCGGTCATCCAAGATTGCGTGCACGGCACCTGCCTTTCCCTATAGGTGTCGCCGAAAGAGATCAATGGTTGATGTGTATGCGCAAGGCACTGAATGAAATGCCCATTGACGCTGCATTCAGAGAGCAACTAATCATGGCTTTCACACAAACAGCCAATCACATGATGAACCAGGAACAGACTACTGTATAAGAAACTTATTGTTGCCACTTAAGTTAACTTTGACAAATAGCTGCTATCCTTGATTATATGCCAATAATTTCAATGAAATTACCATTCAGAATTGTGCTACTGGGAGTGATGGTGACAATGTCGGTGACCAAGACCTTTGCAGAGGATGACTATCAGGAAAAACGCCAGCAGATGCTTGCTGAGGTCAAGCAAATGGTGGCGTTGACGAAATCTTATACAGGTAAGGCTGCTTTGGACAAGCGGGTGGAGCAGGCGATGTTGGCGGTACCCCGGCATAAATTTGTCCCGCCAGATAGTCAGGCATTTGCTTACGAGAATACAGCATTGCCGATAAGTCACAGGCAGACAATTTCCCAACCTTATATTGTTGCACTGATGACCGAGCTGGCTGCGGTGACTTCTGAGTCCGTGGTCCTGGAAGTCGGCACGGGTTCCGGTTATCAGGCTGCTATATTGTCTGAGCTGGCAAGCCATGTTTATAGCATAGAGATCGTAGAGCCCCTGGGTCTGCAAGCAAAGTCACTATTACAGGATCTGGCTTATGACAATGTTACGGTAAAGATTGGTGATGGCTATCATGGCTGGCCTGAACATGCCCCCTTTGATGCTATTTTAGTGACAGCGGCTGCGGAACATATACCGGAGCAACTTATTCAACAATTAAAACCAGGTGGACGATTGGTGATTCCTGTGGGTAAGCAAGGACAGACGCAGTCCCTCAGGGTTTTAACGAAAGACGCTAATGGTAAGATCAAACAGAGAGATATTTTGTCTGTTGCATTTGTGCCCCTGACTGGCAAACACTAGATCGATCAACACTGGTTCTGGTGATCATTCTCAGGTGATTATTCTGCTGAATCACACTCCACTTTAAGGATAGTGGATCACGCTTTAGCATTTCGACTATTCTCGAGCAGAACATGTTTTATTAACTCATCTTCAGGTAAAGGTTTACAGAAAAAGAATCCTTGTATTTCATCGCAGTCGAGTGACTTGAGAAAATCATATTGAGCTTCAACTTCAACACCTTCTGCTACGACTGATAGTGATAAATTATGAGCTAATCCAACAATAGCCCTTACGATAGATGCCGAATCATTATCCAGATGGACATTATCAATAAAAGTTTTATCAATTTTTAATTTATTGATCGGCAGCTTTTGTAAGTATGACATTGAAGAAAAACCCGTACCAAAGTCATCAATGGTTATTCCCAGGCCCTTGTCCCTGAATCTGGTTAACAGGGCTATGGTTTTATCAATATCTTCAATTGTAAGAGACTCTGTAACTTCCAGCTCAATTAAGCCTATATCGACGCCAGTCTCGTCAAGTATCTTAACGATGTTTTCATATAAATTTTTATCGTTGAATTGTTCCACAGATAAATTCACTGCAATTTTAATTTCAATATTTTTATCTTGCCAAACCTTGCATTGTTCACAAGCGGTTCTCATTATCCAGTAGCCAATATCACCAATCATTCCTGTTGCCTCGGCTAATGGTATAAATGTGCCAGGTGACACTAAACCACGTACAGGGTGATCCCAGCGGACTAATGATTCAACACTATAAATCATACCGTCATGTAAATTTACTTTTGGCTGGTAGTGTAATATCAGTTCGTTATTTTCAATAGCATGTTTTAATTCATTCTCCAGTTCCAGAAGTTCCAGGGTTTCCTTGTTTTGCTGTTTTTGATAATACTGGTGATTGCCGACGGCAATTCTTTTAGCTTCATACATTGCTGTATCTGCATTCTTTAATAAATCATTTATATTATCTGCATCACCCGGAAACATCGCTATACCTATACTTGCAGAGATATTGAATTTTCGATCATCGATGACAATAGGCACAGACAATAATTCATTAATTCTTCTGGCCAGTCTCTCTGTTTGTACCTTAACTTCCGTATCATTTACGTCTGAAATAATAACTGTAAATTCATCACCACCAAAACGTGCAACTGAATTATATGAACGTACACATTTAAGCAGCAACTTAGACACTTCAATCAATAACTCATCACCAACCGTATGACCCAGTGAATCATTTATATTTTTAAATCGATCAAGATCAATAAAGAGGATGGCAACATTTAAATCATTTCTTTTTGCTCTCTCTATGGCCTGTTCAAGTCTGTCCTGGAACAGGTAGC
>JAIVVP010000220.1:0-3656 GCA_049189775.1 Gemmatimonadota bacterium
CAAAAATAATTGTCCTGGGTGGGCCCGCCATGCTTATTGGCCTGGGAGGAGGTGCTGCATCATCAATGGCCTCAGGCGAAAGTGAAGAAAACCTGGATTTTGCTTCTGTACAAAGAGACAACCCGGAAATGGAACGTCGCTGCCAGGAAGTCATTGATGCCTGTTGGGCATTGAATGAAACAAACCCAATCATCTCGATACATGATGTCGGTGCCGGGGGTCTGTCAAATGCACTTCCTGAACTGGTTAATGACAGTGATCGGGGCGCCACTTTTGAATTACGCAAGATCCCCAATGATGAACCGGGGATGTCACCCATGGCGGTCTGGTGCAACGAATCTCAGGAACGTTATGTCCTTGCCATAGCAGAAGAATCTATCGAACTCTTCAGCCAGCTTTGTCAACGTGAACGTGCACCCTTTGCAATTCTTGGTACCGCGACCAAGGAACAACATCTGACCTTGAATGACGAATTATTTAACAACAAGGCCGTTGATTTACCCTTGTCGGTATTACTCGGCAAGATGCCTGGTATACAGAGAAGCGTTCAATCAAATACGCAAACTTATGATGAATTCAATACCGAAGGTCTGGATATAAAGGAGTCGGTCCACCGCATTCTGCATTTACCTGCCGTGGCAGACAAACATTTTCTTATTACCATTGGTGATCGTTCTATCTCCGGTCTGGTTGCCCGAGACCAGATGGTCGGCCCCTGGCAAACACCTGTTGCAGATTGTGCCATCACCTCCAGTTCCTTTGATGCCTATACAGGAGAAACCATGGCGATGGGCGAACGTGCACCCATAGCCTTAATAGATGCCCCCGCTTCCGGGCGCATGGCCATTGGTGAGGCAATTACAAACATCGCCGCCGCAAGAATCCTGCAACTGGAAGATGTGGTTTTCTCTGCAAACTGGATGGCCGCCTGTGGACAGGATGGTGAAGATGCAAAACTCTTCAATACAGTGCAGGCGGTTAGTGAGCTTTGTCAAAACCTGGGAATATGTATTCCGGTCGGCAAGGATTCTTTATCAATGAACACTGTCTGGTCGGATCATGATTCTGAATCACAAAATCAGGTCACCTCACCACTTTCATTAAGCATCACCGCATTTGCGCCTGTCATTGATGTTCGCCAATCACTGACTCCGGAACTTAAAACTGAACTTGATACTGAACTGGGTGAAACACGATTATTATTAATTGATCTGGGTCTTGGAAAAAATCGTCTGGGCGGTTCATGTCTGACCCAGGTTTATCAGGAAATCTCAGGCAACACACCCGATGTTGAAAGTATTCAGGATCTGAAAGTATTTTTCAGATCGGTTCAATTATTGAATGAGGCAGGAATCATTCTGGCATATCACGATCGTTCTGATGGCGGGTTATTTACCACGCTATCTGAAATGGCTTTCGCAGCACGACAAGGTATCGATATCAATCTGGATTATTCAGGTACAGATTCTTCAGGTGAAATTCTTCCAGCTTTATTCAATGAAGAATTGGGTGCTGTCATACAAATACGTGCAGAAGATCTGCAAGAGGTTTACAAAGCATTTAAAGATGCAGAATTTCTGCAGGATCATATTCATGATATTGGCACGCTAAATCAGGATCGCAAATTAAGAATAATTAAAAACAAGGAAACTGTTTTCGAAGAAGAACTACTTTCACTACATCGTTCATGGTCTGAAACAACTTTCAAAATGCAGGCATTAAGAGATAACCCAGTCTCGGCCAAACAGGAATATGACCGTTTACTTGATAAAGATGACCCCGGTCTGTTTGTAAATATTACTTTTAATGCAGATGAACAAATTCATGCGCCTTACGTCAATAGTGGAGCAAAACCCAGGATAGCTGTTTTACGCGAACAGGGTGTGAATGGACAAGTTGAAATGGCCGCAGCATTTCATCGCGCCGAGTTTGAATGTATTGATCTGCATATGAGTGACATTATTTCAGGATCCGTATCACTAGCTTCATTCAAGGGCCTGGTCGCCTGTGGTGGTTTTTCCTATGGTGATGTCCTGGGTGCAGGTCGGGGCTGGGCAAATTCTGTTTTATTCAATGAAGTTGCACGTAATGAATTTCAGTCATTTTTTGCAAGACAGGATACCTTTGGCCTCGGTGTTTGTAATGGTTGCCAGATGTTTTCTCATTTAAAAGATATTATTCCCGGTGCAGAACATTGGCCTGTATTTAATCGTAATCTCTCTGAACAATTCGAAGCACGACTGGTGATGGTAGAAATACTCAATTCACCTTCCATATTTTTAACCGGGATGCAGGGTTCTCAACTACCCATCGTTGTTGCACATGGTGAAGGACGTGTGGAACACCAGGATAAAGAGTCAGCAGATAAGGTTATTGCAACGATTCAATATATTGATCATTCGGGTAAAACCACCGAAATATACCCAATGAATCCAAATGGCTCGCCACAGGGCCAGACCGGTTTTACCACAAGCAATGGCCGCTTCACGATTATGATGCCACACCCGGAAAGGGTATTCCTGAAAAAGCAATATTCCTGGCTACCGGGGACGTGGAATGCCGAAAATGGCCCCTGGATGAGGATGTTTTACAACGCACGACAGTGGATTTCTTAACAGCTTAGATACGTTAAGTGCTTTAAGTACTTTATTTTATTAAATATTTTCATTCTGACACTCCCATTATGCCTCAGTCTGGTATAGACTGGTGCACCTTTAGTGTGCAGTGGGTAGCTATGTCCGATTCAAAAGGCGTGACAAAAGACGATATCAAGCTATTTCGCCAGTCAATCGGTGAAGTTGATGTGCTTGAACATGATGGCGTGGAATTGTCTACAGCCAGGCCTGCCCCTGTTCCAATTCAATCAATCATCAGTGAACAACAGGCACTCAAGCAAATGGCTAATGACCCGTTTGATGTCCCGGATGTCGAGATCGGAGATGAACTCTGCTTCAGGAGAAGTGGTGTACAACAGCAAATTATACGCAAGCTGCGTCGAGGTCAGTTTGCAATAGAATCTGAACTAGACTTACATGGTATGACAGTCAGTGTTGCAAAAAAAGAACTGGATAATTTCCTTGACTATTGCCAGTCAACCAACCGTCGCTGTATCAGGATTATTCACGGTAAAGGCCACGGATCGGTAAACAAGATTCCTGTGTTAAAAAACAAGCTGAACAGATGGTTACAGAGATACGATTCCATTCTGGCGTTTTGCTCTGCACCTTCTCATGATGGTGGCACGGGAGCTGTTTACGTCATTATTAAAAAGCACTCGCAACTACGCACATAACTGAGAACACGTATATGGCTGCAGTTATCAAACAACCTGAACTTAATTTCTCAAGAAGTACTGTGCTTATCGTTGATGATCAGACCACGAGCCGCCTCATCCTGGAGAATATTGCCAGGACCATTGACGATAACCTGGAAGTGAAATGTTTCGATAATGCATATGACGCCCTGCTGGAGGCAGAATCATCGCCACCGGATTTAATATTGACTGACTATAAAATGCCTGATATTGATGGTGTAGAATTTATAGAAAGACTGAAAAATAATATCAGATGCAGCGATATCCCCATTGTTATCATCACGGCGCTTGATGATAAAGAAGCTCTATATAAAGCATTGGAAGCGGGCGCGACCGATTTTCT
>JAIVVP010000221.1:0-3617 GCA_049189775.1 Gemmatimonadota bacterium
GGGCACCTGGTGAAGGAGATTGATGCGCTGGGTGGTCTGATGGCGCGTGCCGCAGACAAGAGCGGTATCCAATATCGTATCTTGAATGCAAGTAAGGGTCCCGCAGTCAGGGCAACACGGGCACAAATCGATCGTGCCTTATATCGGGGTGTGGTTCGTCCGTTTTTGGAGTCCCAGGAAAATCTGTTTATCTTCCAGCAGGCGGTTGATGACCTGATCGTCGAACGTGATCGTGTGGTTGGTGTGGTGACGCAATCGGGTCTGCAGTTCCGGGCAAAGAATACTATTTTAACAGTAGGCACTTTTCTGGCGGGCAAGATACATGTCGGTGATGAACAGTCAGCCGGAGGCAGGGCCGGGGATCCACCATCAAATGCACTGGCGAGTCGTTTACGAGAGATGCCATTTCGGGTTGCACGGCTGAAAACAGGCACGCCACCGAGGATCGATGGCAAAACCATTGATTACAGTAAATTAAAGGAACAGGCTGGCGATGTCCCTGTTCCTGTATTTTCATACATAGGTCATGTGGACGAGCACCCAGAACAGGTGCCATGTCATATCACTTATACTAATGAAAAGACCCACGAGATCATTCGTCAGGGTCTGGATCGTTCGCCTATGTTCAATGGCAATATCGAAGGCACGGGTCCACGATATTGTCCTTCTGTTGAAGACAAGGTGGTGCGTTTTGCCGAAAAGGCATCACATCAAATCTTTATCGAACCAGAGGGGCTGAATACACACGAAGTCTATCCCAATGGTATATCCACCAGTCTGCCTTTTGATGTGCAATATGAGATGGTGCGATCTATAGAAGGCTTTGAGAATGCGCATATCACGCGACCGGGTTATGCCATTGAATACGATTTCTTTGATCCCAGGGATTTACATCCATGGCTGGAAACCAAGCATCTATCCGGATTATTTTTTGCCGGGCAAATTAATGGCACGACAGGCTATGAAGAAGCTGCGGCACAGGGTTTAATCGCAGGCATGAATGCAGCACTGTTAGTGCAAGAAAAATCACCCTGGAGTCCACGACGTGATCAGGCCTATATCGGTGTGTTGATTGATGATCTCATCACCCGAGGCACCAGTGAACCCTATCGAATGTTCACCAGCCGAGCTGAATATCGATTGCTGTTGCGTGAAGACAATGCAGATTTACGTTTAACCGAGATTGGTCGTGAGCATGGTCTGGTTGATGATAATCGCTGGCAGAAATTTTCTGACAAGCGTGAAGCGATACTTAAAGAACAAACACGGATGGAAAAAACCTGGCTGAAACCTGAAACCACAACGGCAGAAGAAGCTACCCGCGTACTCGGTCAACCACTGCAAAGGGAATATAGCTTGATGCAGTTATTAAACCGACCAGAAGTCTCGCATGAAGACCTGATGACACTGACGGATTTTGATGCCAGTGATATTGATAGTGTGGTTATTCAACAGATTGAGATCCAGGCCAAATACAGTGGTTATATTGATCGCCAGGAAACCGAGATTGCTCGTAACCTGAGTTACGAGGAAGCGACTCTGCCTGGTGATATTGATTATAGTCAGGTGAATGGCTTGTCTAATGAAGTTATGCAAAAACTCAGCGAACATAAACCCCATAGTCTGGGGCATGCATCACGTATTCCGGGGATGACACCTGCGGCGATATCTTTGCTGCGTATTTACCTGAAGAAAAATCACTATCTATTGAAACAGAGTGCTTAAAGAAAAGCGCGATAACGATGTCTGATTCACTTCTGGATCAGCTTCAGCAAGGTGTTGAAGCCATGGGATTGGTCGCAGCTGATTTACCCCTGCAATCCTATGTGTCTTATATAGAGCTTCTGGTCCAATGGAATTCAGCCTATAACCTCACGGCCATTCGCGATCCGGAAAAAATGCTTGCCTACCATATACTGGACAGCCTCTCTATTTTGCCTTTTATCCAAAAAGGAGATTGCCTGGATATTGGTACTGGCGCTGGCTTGCCCGGGATTATCCTGGCACTGGCAAGGCCGGACACGCATTGGATTCTGTTGGATGGAAACAATAAGAAAACACGCTTCGTGCAGCAGGCAGTCATGACATTGAATTTAAAGAATGTGGATATTGTTTGTTCGCGTATTGAGAACTACAAACCTGAAATTCGATTTAATACAATTGTTTCACGGGCTTTTGGTTCTCTGGCTGATTTTTATGCCTGCAGCCATCATCTGCTTGCCCCGGGAGGGAACTTATTGGCGATGAAGGGCCCTGATCCAGAAAACGAAATATCGGATCTATCTGCAGAAGATGTTTCAACAAAGATCATCCCATTATCCGTACCCGGAGTGACGGCAGGCAGGACCCTGGTGCAGATTGTACCCAGGTAATTTGGCTATGAAACTTTCGGGCTGTCTGTGCCATAATGCTTGGCCGAATTAAAGGCCTGTGACAAGGCCAAAGTATAAGGATGCGGAAGAAAGAATAATAAAAGCCATGACCAAGATTATAGCCATAGCAAATCAGAAAGGCGGTGTCGGTAAAACCACGACCAGCGTCAATATTGCCGCATCATTAGCTGCAACCAAACGTCGGGTACTACTAGTGGATATTGATCCACAGGGCAATGCCACCATGGGCAGTGGTGTAAACAAGATGGAACTTGAGGTTTCTTCTTTTGATGTTTTGATGGGCGAGAAATCCATTACCGAAGTGCTGACGAAATCTGGTGAAGGGGATTTTGATTTACTGCCGGCAAATGCTGATTTAACAGGGGCCGAGGTAGGGCTGCTTGATGAATTGGCCAGAGAAATACGCTTGCGCAATGCCCTCGATGAAGTTAAGGAAAACTACGATTTTATTTTTATAGATTGTCCACCTTCCCTGAACATGTTGACAGTCAATGCATTAGTGGCAGCAACCTCGGTGATTATCCCCATGCAGTGTGAATATTATGCACTTGAGGGTTTATCGGCGCTGCTTGGCAGTATTGAAAAGATTCGTAAATATTTAAATCCTGAACTCAAGATTGAAGGCCTGTTGCGTACCATGTACGACCCACGCAACAATCTGGCGACCCAGGTTTCCGCCCAGTTACTGGAACATTTTGGTGATAAAGTTTATCGCACCATTATCCCCAGAAATGTCAGGTTGGCTGAGGCACCGAGTCATGGTTTGCCCATCATCAAATATGATAAGTCTTCACGCGGTGCATTGGCATACCTGGCATTGGCCGGTGAAATGCTTAGACGTGAGAGCGCTGCCGCCTGAGGGCCGGTTTTCGTGTTTGCTCTAACAGGTAATCATTAGTCAGATGAGAAAAAGAGGTCTTGGAAAAGGGTTAGATGCATTGCTGTCTCCAAGAGGCAGTGTCGGAAGTTCTGATTCAAACCTGGATGGACCGTTGCAGATGCTTCCCGTCGATATTGTTACCCGTGGCCGCTATCAGCCGCGCATGGAAATGGACTCTGAAGCACTTGATGACCTTGCCAACTCAATAAAATCACAAGGTGTAGTCCAGCCGATTGTTGTCAGGCCTTTAAAGGGAACAGAAACCTACGAAATTATTGCCGGGGAGCGTCGCTGGCGGGCCACACAGTTGGCGGGTTTGCATGAAATTCCAGCAATCATCAAAG
>JAIVVP010000222.1:0-3608 GCA_049189775.1 Gemmatimonadota bacterium
TATTTGAGAGTGAGTATGTTGGCAAGGGACAAGTAATTTAATTGATTCTATAATGAAGCAACAGGGTCAGAATTGTTTGAAAAACACCAATACAAAAGTTTAACAAACAGAAGGCAGGATAAGGTTATGAGCATTGATGACTTGATAGATAAACATTATGGTTTCGGTGGCATCATGGAGAAAATCGAAGCTGCATTAGACCTGGCGGGGAAGAATGTTGGTTCTCTGTCAGTTGATGATTTGGCGCCTATTGATGAATTTCATACTCGCGGGCGGGAGTCGACGCTTGAGGTCGCTGAGCTAGCGAATATACAGGCTTCAGATCTTGTGCTTGATGTGGGCTGTGGTTTGGGTGGTACGGCGCGGCATCTTGCAGAAATTTATAATTGTCATGTTACAGGGTTCGATCTGACTGATGAGTATATCTCTGTTGGGAAAAAGCTGACTGATCTTGTTGGCTTGAGTGATCGAGTTGAGCTTCATCAGGGTAGTGCACTTGATATTCCGTTTGATGATGAACAATTTGATATTGTATGGACTGAACATGTGCAGATGAATATTGCTGACAAGAACAAATTTTATTCTGAGATAGCAAGAGTTTTAAAACCCGGTGGTCGTTTTGTATTCCATGATGTTTTTCGTGGTATTGGAGACTCGCCGTTATATCCGCTTCCATGGGCTGAACACGAGTCTTTTAGTTTTTTGGCAACTGAGGAGGATACGCGTGTGGTCCTGGATCAAGTTGGACTTACCATTGATCAATGGGACGTCAAGATCCAGGAATCTCTTGAATTTTTCAAGATGGTTATCGTGAAGATTGAAGCTGATGGCCCACCACCCCTGGGCATTCATCTTTTGATGGGAGACAATGCCAGAGACAAGCTACAAAATTACATACGAAATCTAACGGATGATCGTGTCTCTGTCACTTTAGGTAGAGCTCATAAAAAATGATTAACAATGACAACAAATCACCTCAGATTAATCATATCTCCTGGGGTCGTATGGAAGTTGAGGGTGTGGGTGTTGGTAAGGATTTCAAACTTTGGCCTGGTGGGGGTCGGCAATGGGACTGGCGAGAAACCGGCACACATCATGTGCCCGGAATTCAGCCATCGGATATTGAGGAATTGCTAAACAATGGTAGTCAAACAATCATCCTCAGCCGAGGCATGTGGCTGGCATTACAAACCTCTAAAGAGACTCTCGATTTCCTGAATAAAAAAAATATCACAGTGCATATCGCCGAGACCAGGGCAGCATCCGAGATTTATAATGACCTGGCCTCCGATGGTGCGGCTGTGGGTGGTTTGTTCCATTCAACATGCTGAATATGTCCAACGACAATCTACTATTTCGATCTATTGAAAATCAGTTACATACCCAATAAAGTCTCCATTTCTGCCCCTGATAATATCATCCAGACTGATTGACGCCGTTAAGGGTGATGCTGTTTCCTGATCAGGCCCCATGCTATATAAATCGTAAGACGTATTGACCTTTAAACTTTTATATTTACGTTGTTTCCCTGTTACATTCGGAGGACCACCCTTAATTCTTAAATATTGATAAGCTATGTTCCAGGGGTCGGTCTGAGTGCTAGTGTAGATTTCGTCCAGGCCATCAGGGTAACTGCCGCTTGCCTTGTAAAATTTATCTACCTCAATTTGTATGGCTTTCAGATCTGATATAACAGTACGGGCTCTAATCTTGTCAATAAATGCCAGGCCAGTATTTATTGTTATGCTGGCGATCAAGACAAAAACGCTCACTACTATTAGCATTTCAACCGTTGTGAACGCTTGACTATATTTTCGTTTATTGTGACTCACGCATATATTGAGCAAAAAACGTACCATTCTTATGATAATGCCTGAACTATAACCTGGGCAAGGCTTTCAGGCACACGATGGGTGTGAATCGCTTATTAAATATTGTGCAAAGTGTCTTAGTCTAGAGACACAATGACGCTTTTTTGAATCGCAAGATCAGTGTAAGGTGCAAGCATCCGGGTCGCCTGCATAGAAAATTAAATAGACCCCCCATATATATCCGCTTTAACAATAAATAATCCACGCCAATTCAGGGATTGAATTTCATACAAGATGGTTAACCAGCCTTACGAATCAGTTCAGGGCCATCATTCGTTGGGTTGTTTACTTTTGTACTGATGGCATGACAGCCCATCCCTTCTGCATCAAAAGGTTTGAGTAAGGAATACTCACCATCATGCAACCACTCGGCATAGTCCTGATGATTCAGAATCACCGGCATCCTTTCATGAATCGGCGCCATGATGGAATTTGCTTCTGTGGTAATAATCGTGAATGACTCTATCACCCCATCAGGGCGTTCCCAGATTTCCCATAGGCCCGCAAAGCCAAAGAAGTCCGAACCCTCAGGATAAAAATAGAATGCCTGTTTGTGACCTTTAGTGCCCTGCCACTCATAAAACCCATTGGCAGGAATAATACAGCGATGGTGCCTGTAAGCCATCCGGAAAAAAGGCTTTTCCCTGATGGTTTCAGCTTTTGCATTGATGGGCGTAATCTTCTTGTCTTTCGCCCATGAAGGAATCAAACCCCAGTAACACGTAGCCACCTCATTCTTTTCTTTACTCAATCGAACAATAGGACAGTAACTGGAAGGGGTGATGTTGTAGCTTTGCTTAAAAGTAACAGGCGAGCCCACATTAAAATGCAACTGCATATCTTTGGGCTTACTGGTGAGTTGATAACGACCACACATTGCCTGAGTATAGTACAGACATAAACGAATCAAGAATGAACCACTGTTAACTATAAATGGCTGACCCCTTTATAGTTGATTGAGCAGAATGAATGCAATCTTCTTTGCCTGATCCGCGGCATCTTTATTACCACTGACATGCGCATCTACAATGGCGCCCTCAATCAGCAAATTCAATTGCTGGGATAATTCTTCCGGGTTATCTATTTCAGCCTGAATAGCAAGGTCACGTATATATTCCCGTACCAGGCGTTTATGTTCAGCGCAGACAATATGTGACGGACTATCAGCCTCTGAATATTCTGCTGATGCATTAATAAACATGCAACCGGCGAAATCTTTTTCCTGAAACCACTCACCTATTGCATCAAAAACGGACAGCAGGCGCTCTTTAGGTGTGCCGCCAAGACTCTCTGTCTTTCTCATAAAATTGTTCCTGAACAGCTCATCTCTTTTCCTTAAAGCTGCAAGCACAAGCTCATCCTTTGACTTGAAATGGTTATACAAGGTCTTCTTGGAGACTCCGGCCTCTTTGATAATGCGATCAATACCAGTGGCATGAAAACCATTCTGATAGAACAGTTTCAGCGCTACAGAAACAATCTGTTCTCTTTTAGATAGTGCAGGCATGATAAATATTCTCTCGTAATGTATACAGATCAGTATAGCATTGTAATATTTATTATTCTACATAATATGTATTTATGCCACTATCATATTGTTATATATAGGAATATACATCAACAGAAATCTGATATTTAGAAAACCTGTAATATTTGCTCATATTTGCTTGACAAAGTAGACAGGTCTGTCTATCTTATGGCTAAGGTAAACAGATCGGTCTACTTTGATTTGTTGCC
>JAIVVP010000223.1:0-3597 GCA_049189775.1 Gemmatimonadota bacterium
AGAATGGAAATCGAATTATTTAAATCACTATTGCTAGAGAAAAAATCATCTTTAATAGATGAAGAAGAAGCCGGTAAGGAAGCGGCGAAAATTGTTGAATTGGATCAGGCCAGTGTTGGCAGGGTATCTCGTATGGATGCAATGCAAGGACAGGCGATGGCTATTGCTGCAAACCAACGCAGGCAGATTGAGTTACAAAAAATTGAAGCAGCATTAAAAAGAATTAATCAGGATGAGTATGGCTACTGTCTTGAGTGTGACGAAGAAATTGCCGAAGCAAGATTAAAACTGGACCCTGCCACATCACTCTGTATAGATTGTGCCAGTAAAAAAGAAACGATTTAAATAACGATATTTTGCTGGTGATGGGGCAAAACATAAGCTAAATCAATATTAAATCTGTTTCGAACAATTGGAAATTGTTCTTTTTCCCTGAAACCACCAGTATTTGTGCTATGCCAATGGTTACGAAGGGCCCTATTTCCCTTTATTTTTGATCATTATCTACCTCAAATAGGGTAGATGAATCACATTTACTTAATTTCATATAGTAGAATGTATACATCCTTAATCGCCATAAATAGTCAAAGATGCATAAAGAAAGTATTTTAATTGTCGATGATGATCGTACGACTGCCTCAGTCATGCAACTTCATCTCAATAACTTTGGGTATCATGTCGCTGGCATTGCTTCAAATGCCAAAGAGGCAATTAATGTTGCCAGAGATATAGAGCCCGATCTTGTATTAATGGATATCAGACTTGGTGAAGGTGCAGATGGCATTGATGCTGCCATGGCAATCAGCAAACACATGGATGTCCCCATCGTCTTTGTGACCTCACATTCAGATAGCGACACTTTGCGCAGGGCAAAAATAGTCAACCCGGTCGGATTCATTAACAAACCGCTCAGAGAATCAGATCTCAAAACAACAATTGAATTTGCAATCAATTCGAAACCAAAAAAAGTTAAACATGACCTTAAAGATTCCTCTGTAGAAAATACTCTGAAAAAGACATATAAACTGACTCCTGCTGAAGCCAGGGTGACCATGATGCTAATGAAGTACCCGGAGTTAAATAGCACCGCCAATGCCTTGAACCTTGCCCTCTCAACTGTGCGTACACATTTAAAACATATCTATAGAAAAACCAGTACCAATAGTAAATTAATGTTATTACGTGAAATTGCAACAGGTCCGGTAGGTAAACTGATAAACAAGGAATCTGATGACAAAACTGATACTAAAAATTGGACCGATCTCACTGGTAGCTGAACTACTGGATACACCAACAGCAAAAGAAATACTCAAACATGTACCCTTCACCTCCAGTGCAAATACCTGGGGAGATGAAGTCTATTTTGATACGCCCGTCACCACATCAAAAGAAGCCAACGCCAAAGATATCGTCGATGCCGGAGAACTTGCGTTTTGGGTAGAAGGAAGTTGCATTGCTATCGGTTTTGGTCCCACACCAATTTCTCAGGGAGATGAAATTCGTCTGGCTGCAAAAACCAATATCTGGGGCAAGGCGCTTACTGATGTGAAGTTACTGTCGAAGGTTAAAGATGGTGATCCAGTGAGTGTTGCATTGTCTGACGATTCTGCCGTTCCTGCATAATCAATCTACATTAATAATTTCAAAATCGTGGGTGATGTTTGCTGTCTTGCCCAACATGATTGAGGCGGAGCAATACTTCTCTGCTGAAAGTTTTATGGCCCGTTCAACCTGTTTTTCTTTAAGATCTTTACCACTGACAATAAAATGAAGCTGGATATCAGTAAAGACCTTGGGGTCGCTGTCCGCACGTTGTGAGGTAATTTTTATTTCACAGTCAGTAATTTCCTGGCGTGATTTCTTTAAGATTGAGACAACATCATAAGTGCTACATGCACCCATGCCGAGAATCAGCATTTCCATTGGTCTGGGGCCAAGGTTTCGGCCACCACCTTCTGCCGGGCCATCCATGACAACCGTATGCCCACTGGATGCTTTACCTACGAATGCCGCATTACCTGCCCATTTGAGCTGTGTTTCCATCTAACTCTCCAACTGGTTGATTTACCGGAAAAAGAGTACCATAGTTCATTGTCAAGCAGGAACACTTTTGAAGGGGCGTTCAGGCCATGCATATTATATCGGGGCAAAGTGTTTATGATCACAAATCAACATCAACAGACAGACAGGCCAACCGAAATCTTTCTTGAGCATTGTCATCAGAAAGATTATCCGGCAAAAAGTATCATCATCAAAGAAGGTGATCCCAGCGCAGACCTTTTCTATATTATTAGTGGCTCTGTTTCGGTCATTGTGGAAGATGTTAAAGGCAAGGAAATTGTACTGGCCTATCTAAATCCAGGAGATTACTTTGGTGAAATTGGCCTGTTTGATGATGACCATAAACGTAGCGCATTTGTTCGTGCCAAGACAAAATGTGAAATAGCAAAGATCAGCTATGAGCGCCTGAAATCACTTGAGGATATTTTTCCTGAAATATTATTTAAAATTGCCTCACAGCTTGCATTCAGGCTAAGAAAAACCAGCCGTAAAGTCAGCGATCTCGCCTTTACAGATGTTCAGGGACGCGTCGCAAGAACGTTACTGGAACTGTGTAAAGAACCGGATGCCATGACCCACCCGGACGGCATGCAAATCAAAATTACCCGTCAGGAGTTGGGGCGTATCGTTGGCTGTTCAAGGGAAATGGTTGGGCGGGTACTTAAAAGCCTTGAGGAAAACCATCTAATCACGGCAGCAGGCAAGACTATCGTCGTATTCGGCACACGATAGCAGGATCTCTTGACAAAACCCTGAACTCACTGGAAAATCCCGCTTCCCCGGGTTTATCAACAGGGGAAATCATAAAATATGGCTATGTAGCTCAGCTGGTTAGAGCACAGCACTCATAACGCTGGGGTCGGTGGTTCAAGTCCACCCATAGCCACCATTTTTAATATATTTTCACCTAAAGCTTAACCTATCTTTTGGTGAAAGGAATTAACCCCGGAACTTCTTCTTTGTACTTTTTATACTCCTCGGGATGGGCATTCATCAGATCGCGTTCCTCATACCTGGTACCTATGAGGACATAGATTGTAAACAAGATAGCAAAACAGAGATGGCTGGCCGTCATGTAGGGAGTCACCCAGAAGAACAGTAGAAACCCGAACATAAGTGGGTGCCGTACGTATTTGTAGAATCCCCTCAGCTTGAACGTAATCTGCTTGGGTTCGGTTCCCCGGAGATAATGCCATACCTGCTCAAGCCCCAGCAGTTCGAAGTGATTGATCATGAAGCTTGAGAGAACCACTGTAAACCAGCCAAGTATCGAAATACCTATCAGGATATTTGCCGCCATGGTGTTCTGCACATGCCAAATGACACCCTCAATCGGTTGCCATTGCCAAAGCATCACCCACGCGATGATATCGGCGATTAAAACAAAGGTACTGCGCTCAAGAGCCTTCGGGATGAACTGCGTCCACCACCGTTTGAAGGCTGGACGGGCCATTATGGCGTGCTGGATACCGAAGATAGAGACCATTATGAAATTTACCAGGATGGCTATACCGACAGGGCCAACGGAGCCGGAAT
>JAIVVP010000224.1:0-3573 GCA_049189775.1 Gemmatimonadota bacterium
GTAAGCTGCGGGCTGCCAGCCATTCCCATATCCCTGAATGCCTGCAGGCCGGTAGCCTCAAAAGTCTGGTATACAAATACCGGTGAAACACCAATGCTGTGTTTTCCAAGCTGGATGGCATAGGTTAAAGAAATAAACATCTGCTGCATGTTAATACCGGTTGGCTGGCTCACATTTGCCATAGGATTGGGATTGCCATCAGGCATCGGATTGCCAAAACCGTCAATGATCTCACTGTAATAGGTCTTGGTTTCATAGGTGGTATTCATCCCACCATTGCCATAAAAAGACAGGCCAACCCAAAGTTTGTCCGAAATCTGCCTGGTAATACCAAAACTCGGGATCAGAAAATAATCACGGGTACTTTCATCTTCGACTTTAGCGGTACCAGGCAACCCTGTTGCTGTTGGGTCCAGTGAAGCTTCTCGAATGGGCATAAATAGCTTGAGACTGAAGTCAATGCGTTCACCGACATGTGCCATTCCGGCAGGATTACTAGCGGCAGCCACTGCATCTTGTGGTGATGCCACCGTTGCACCTGCCATGCCCGTTGATTTTGCTCCATATCCCAGGGCGAAATATCCAGTTGTTGCCTGGATATTCTGTGCCATAAAAATCAGCAGTATGGATACGTATAATTTATATTTTCTCAACATTACTCTATTTCCTGAACTTATCGCCCACACGTACACTAACAACAGACATAAGCCATGCCTGATTCAGATCGCGAGCGATCTCTCCAAAATGAATTAAACTTGATTCAAGTCTTTGTCTTTGTCTGATTTATCTTAAAAGATGAATCAGATAATGCCCTCAAGGCGGCATTCTATAGACTTACAGGGGTTTATCCAACGATATTGCGTGTGATTTACTGAAGTGTTGCCAGATTTCCTTTGGATTCCAGCCATGCCTTCCTGTCTGAGGCACGTTTTTTGGCCAGTAGCATGTCCATCATTTTTTCGGCCTTTTTAACATCAGGTAATGTCAGTTTGACCAAACGCCTGGTCTCTGGACACATGCTTGTTTCACGAAGCTGCAGGGGATTCATCTCACCCAAACCTTTGAAACGTTGCACATTGACCTTGCCTGTCTTTTTTTCAGCAGAAATTTTGTCCAGGACGCCCTGCTTTTCAGATTCATCCAGTGCGTAAAACACCTCCTTGCCTACATCAATTCTGTACAAGGGCGGCATGGCAATATAAATATGTCCTTTTTCAACCAATGGCTGAAAATGTTTCATGAACAAACCACATAATAGCGTGGCGATATGTGCACCATCAGAATCGGCATCAGCAAGCACACAGATTTTCCCATAACGAAGACCATCGAGATTATCCGAACCCGGATCGACACCAATCGCAACAGCGATGTCATGAACTTCTTTTGATGAAAGCACCTGGGATGAATCAACTTCCCAGGTGTTTAATATCTTGCCTCGCAAAGGCATGACTGCCTGAAATTCCCGATCACGAGCCTGTTTGGCAGAACCACCTGCAGAATCACCTTCGACGAGAAATATTTCTGTCACAGACAGATCCTGCATTGAACAATCTGTTAATTTTCCCGGTAGTGGAGGACCGCCACTTATTTTCTTGCGTACAACTTTCTTGCTTGCCTTAAGCCTTATCTGTGCATGGTCAATGGCCAGCTCGGCAATTCGCTCACCCATTTCAATATGCTGGTGTAACCATTGACTAAAACTATCGCGAACAATACCGGAAATAAAAACAGCACACTCTCTGGAAGAAAGGCGTTCTTTTGTCTGTCCTGAAAACTGTGGATCGTCCAGTTTCACAGAAAGAATATAACTACAACGGTCCCAGACATCTTCAGCGGAAAGTTTCAGTCCACGCGGTAACAAATTACGTGAATCACAAAATTCCCTCATGGCCTCTAACAGACCCAACCTTAAACCATTGACGTGTGTGCCACCTTGAACCGTTGGCACCAGATTGACATAACTCTCTGTGACCAACTCCCCTGCTTCTGGCAACCAGTGTACAGCCCATTCAGCTGCTTCATGATCACCTTTCATGCTCTCAAGAAAAGGTTCTGGCGGAAGCAGTTCACAACCCGCCAACTCTTCTGCCAGATAGGTCTTTAAACCATCAGCATAACACCAGTTGATTTTTTCTTTATTTGCTTCATCGGTAAAGAAGACCTGTAATCCAGAACACAAAACTGCTTTTGCACGTAATACATGCTTTAGTCTGGAGACGGATATTTTTGTCGTATCGAAATATTTTTTATCAGGCCAGAATTGAATGCTTGTCCCTGTATTTCGTTTGCCTACTTCACCAACAACCTTGAGTTTTGATTTAAGCTCACCAGAGGCAAAGGACATACTGTATTCCTTACCACCGCGTTTGACTCTGACATCAAGTTTACTGGAGAGTGCGTTTACCACCGATACACCAACACCATGCAATCCCCCTGAAAACTGGTAATTCTTGTTTGAGAATTTTCCGCCGGCATGTAGTTTGGTCAGGATAACTTCAACACCAGAGATTTTCTCTCCTGGATGTTTATCAACAGGCATGCCACGACCATCATCACTGACAGTTATCGAGCCATCCTTATGCAGGGTGACCTCAATTTTATCTGCATAGCCGGAGATGGCCTCATCGACACTGTTATCAACCACCTCCTGTATCAGATGATTGGGACGGGAAGTGTCCGTGTACATGCCAGGGCGTTTGCGGACAGGATCCAGTCCAGTCAGGACCTCTATATCGGACGCATCATAAGTCTGGCTCAAGTGTGTTTACCTTTACTTTTGGATAAATTTTTAAACGAGAAACAGTGTTTCAGACATGACGCGAGGATACATCAGCTGTAACGTAGAGACTACAATGAATTACTAAAGATGCCCTTAATCAAGATCTTCCAATAATAATTTTCGTACGTTATCTGGAACCACATCAACGACATGATGATATTCAGCATGCGTAATCCCTGCCGACAGATTCGCACCAGCTTTCAGGGAAGCTATCATTTCCTGATCCAGTTCAAAGCGAAGAAAATGAACTGCAGAGGTTTTTTTGTCATTGCTTCTTTCCATATCTTCATTTGCAAATGGTTTGACTTTATCGTGCCCCTCAACCTGCATCCAGATCGTGTATTCGACACCTCTCATCTTTGCCAGGGCAATTCTTCGCTCTGCTTCATCAGCAAACTCAATCATGAAGGTTGCTTTCCAGTTGCTGCCATCAGGTATAAGCGGATTATAGGTAGCAAGCTCTTCTTCAATCGCTGCTGCTTCAAAAATACGTTCAATGCGGAGCATTTCCTGAATTTGATACTGGATTGTCAGGATATCTTCAAAATAGACCGTTGCATTGGGGCCAATGGGTAATTGACGGTTTAGCTTATGTGCGATGACCTTGTGCTTAAAATCACTACGCATTTCAGCATATTCCTCAAGTGACCAAAGTGCGCTTCTATCGAGTTTCTTCATTGCTTATGATTCTATTCCGTATGCCTGTATTAATAATCCAAATGGACTTTCCGGTTTCATGTCTCCCTCTAGCCCGTTTTCAATTTGATGGCCCGCCATCGGACAATCACTCACAT
>JAIVVP010000225.1:0-3536 GCA_049189775.1 Gemmatimonadota bacterium
AATAGGCACAAGATAACGCCATGAAAAGCTCATCATTTGTTTGAGTGTAATACGTGGAGTTGCTGCTCGAATGGTCATCATAACGATAGCAACAAGAAGCATCTTAGTAAACAGAAAAATGTATCCGTCAAAGAATATCCCTTGATGTCCTCCCAAGAAAAGTGTTGCTGCTCCGGCAAATACAGCCATAAATTCAGCAAAGGCCGCCATTTTTAATAAGAAATAGTTTGTACCACTATATTCTGTATAGAAACCATAAACGATCTCCTGTTCTGCATCAGGGATATTGAATGGTGGCTGTTCAAGCAGACCGAGTAAAGCAATAAAATACACTATAAAACCAGGAAAAAGAATCAAAAAGAAAAAAATGAATGAATAAAACATTCCTGACCATAGAAAATGAAGAAGACCTGGGTAAATTATGCGAACAATTAAAAGGCAGCGACTGGCTGGCAGTTGATACCGAGTTCGAGAGAGTTAAAACATATTATCCAGAGCTATGTTTGGTACAGGTTGCCAATGCAGACATTGCTGCCATCATTGATCCCATTGCAATTAGTAATCTTGAGTCATTCTTTGAAATACTTTACGACGAATCGATTACCAAGGTATTTCATTCAGCACATCAGGATCTTGAAATATTTTTACATCTCAAGGGATCTGTCCCAACACCGGTGTTTGATACACAGATTGCAGCACCTCTTCTGGGTTATGCAGAACAGATCGGTTACGCAAAACTGGTGCAACAGGTAGAAGGTGTTGAACTGGGGAAGGCCTTCACGCGTTCTGACTGGAAGCTTAGACCTCTGAAGCAGGGGCAACTTGAATATGCCATCAATGATGTGATCTACCTTGGCATGATCTATGTTGAATTTATCGAAAAACTCGAAAAATTAAACAGATCTTCCTGGTTGGAAAAAGATTTCTCAGCATTGGGGGATGCGGATCGCTATCAACCGGATCCTGAGCATGTCTGGAAGAAAATACGTGAATCAAAAAAGCTTAAGGGAGAAAGGCTGGCCGTTCTGCAGAAATTAGCCGCATGGAGAGAGGTGACAGCAAGACTGGAGAACAGGCCCAGGAACTGGTTGGTAAAAGATGATGCCATTGTTGATATGGCGCAATTACTTCCTGAAGATATGCGTGAGTTGGGCAGGATAAAAAATATACAGGAACGATTCCTGAAGAAACATGGTGAAGCATTATTGGAGATTATTCATAAAGCCAGGAACAATTCTCCAGAACCGTTGGCGGCAGTCATCAGGCGTGACAAGCTGACAGGGCAGCAGGAGGCGCTGGTAGATGCGCTGTCAATTATAGTCAGGTTACAGGCGGAAATTCATGAGTTGAATCCCAATACGCTTGCCTCCAGGAAGGAGTTACAGGCCTTCGTACAAAACCAGGATGAGTCTGTGTTACTCAGTGACTGGAGAAAACCATTGATTGGAGATGCTCTGAGTGAGTTCATGCGTGGTGAACAGAATATTCGTCTGCTTGACAATAAATTATCGATTGTTAGCAATGAAACACATTCAAAATGATCGACCCAATCAACGAATCCCAGAAAAACCTTGTCATAGACAAGACTGAATATTTCCTTCATCAAGCATGTGAAATATATCAGCGTAACTTCGAACCCATAGCTGTTGATTTCGACCTGAAGGGGAGAGTTGCCGGGATGTATCGGAGAACACAGAAGCAAAGTGTGATTCGCTACAATCCATACCTGTTTGCAAAATATTTTGCAGACAGTCTGACATTAACAGTGCCTCATGAAGTAGCGCATTATATTACGGACATGATGTTTGCTCGTGCCAGGTATCGACCACGGCCCCATGGCAAAGAATGGCGCGAAGTAATGCAGGCCTTTGGTGCAGATGCCTCACGGACCTGTGACTATGACCTTGAAGGTATTCCGGTAAGAATAAGCAAGCGACATGATTATCAATGCCAATGCATGACGCATGAACTAAGCAGTCAGCGACATAACAAGATTCAAAAAAGAACAGCACGTTATTTTTGCAAAAAGTGTAATGAAGAACTTATCCTGGAAGTTGCTAATGGCTGATCTTCATCCACAGTTGCTTGAAGATTGTCTGGTGCTTGGCAGTTTTCCCCTGTGTCGATTATTGCTCATGAAGGACGCCAATTATCCCTGGTTTATTCTTGTTCCAGACAGGGATGATGTCAGTGAGATTCATCATTTATCCGAGGAAGATCAACTACAGTTAATCAGAGAGTCTGCTTTTTTATCGGCAGTGATAGAAGAAATATTTCGGGCAGATAAAATTAATATTGCAGCACTGGGCAACATGGTGCAGCAGTTACATCTTCATCATGTGGTGCGTTATAAAGATGACATGGCATGGCCATCGCCAATATGGGGCAAACATCCCGCCAGAGAATATACAGAAGAGTTACTAGATACGATTGCAAACAAGTTGCTGCTTGCAATTAATTCTGGGTCTTCGAAACGATCTTTTGAATTTAAAAGTTTTTAATGTTCCTTAACCCAACTATCTAACGTATGCAACGATAGAAATAAAATGGCAGATGGATCCAGCAAGAACAAAAAAATGCCATATTCCATGAGCATGGTTAAGCCAGTTCAGTTTGTCGACAATATAGAAGATAATGCCGACCGTGTAGGCGATGCCGCCCGTCAAAAGCCACAAGAAACCCATATCCGGCAATGCCGCTTTGAGACTGCCAATATCTAAAGAACAAGCCCATCCCATACATAGATAAATTATAACTTGGCAAGTCTTTATGGCCCGCCCTGATAAGAACATCTCTGTGAATATACCAACAATCGCCAATACCCATACAACGCCCAGAATTAGCCATCCATTAACGTCTCGCATACTAACGAGCATAAAGGGCGTATAGGTGCCGGCAATGAGTAAATAGATCGAGACGTGATCCAATACTTTGAAAATACGTTTAAGCTCTGGCAGATTAAAACTATGGTAGAGAGCGGACATGCTATAGAGCAGCACCATGCTAAAGCCAAAGATACTAAATCCTATAATGACAACCGGTTCTCCGATCTGAATGCTGACAGCTAATAAAGAACCTAATGCAATAAACGCAAATACAGCTCCTACCAGATGACTGATACTGTTGAGCTTTTCACCGTAGTACATATTTCGCGGTCATTCCTGTCAAAAGGTAACTCTTCAGGTAGAATCTCAAAATTACAGCATCCACCTAATTGTATGAAATGTGTCAAATGAGGTCAGGTCTTGAAGCCTTGTAAGAGGTAAAATGATACACGCTTTACAATACAAACATCCTTGTTGGCTCTATCCCTTTTATATCCGTGGGAAACAAAGTTTTTAGCTGAGTTTGGTATAGAGCCACTATTGCTACTTTTGGTAAATCATCCTTTTTTGGCAAAAGCAAACCAGATAGATATTACCTTTGGCAATCTCAACCTTGAGGAAATATTGAGAACTGAAGGTTCATCGTAATAACCTTCAGTTTTGCCAAAATGAAAAACCCTCGATCGAAATGGCAGGGGGTTGACTAAAGGT
>JAIVVP010000226.1:0-3535 GCA_049189775.1 Gemmatimonadota bacterium
GATTGAAGGAATCAATATACGACGGACCCCTGTTCTATCGATTATAAATCCCAGGAGAGGAGAAGCGATGACAACAGCGATGTTTGTCATTGTCAGGGCAAATGAGAGTTCTCCCCGTTGCCAGCCAAATTCGTCTTCAAGGGGCTTAACGAGTGTACCAAACGCGAAGACGGTAAACATGGCATAGCTCAGGGCCATACCAAAAAATGTCGTTAAGACGTTATACCAGCCATAGAAGATAACAGGTCGAGAATTTCTCATTAATTAAAATGAACTCCAGGTCGAGGTGCCTTGTTCTTGTTCGAGTCCTGGTATTTTTCGATGCGCTCACAGACAATCAATTTGTGTTTGGAGGCAAGCCTTGTTTTCTCGCCCATATTATTATGTTGTTATGAAGTTAACTGCTGATTATAAACTCGTTAATGGTTAAAGCATATGAATGAAAACAAAATGAAAATTGCCGTTCTTGGTGGGACTGGTAATCTTGGTTTGGCATTAGCCTGGCGTTGGGCACGTGCAGGACATGAAATAATTATTGGTTCCAGAGCAGAAGATAAGGCACAACAGGCCGCATCTGAAATCAATAAGCGAACTTGTAATGGTTTGGTAATAGGTCTGGATAATGTTGCTGCTGTAAACGCGGCAGAAATTATTGTGATGACCGTGCCCTATGCTGCACATAATGCAACAATTGAAACAATCAAACCTCATTTGTCCGGGCAAATCCTGGTTGACACGACGGTACCGTTAAAACCACCCAAAGTAGATGTAGTGCAATTACCTGAGACAGGATGTGTGGCAGTTCAAACACAGATCCTTGTGGGGGATAAGGCCAGAGTGGTCGCAGCCTTTCATAATGTCGCTGCAAATGTGTTGAACAAAGATGTTGATATCAATTGTGATGTTCTGGTGACCTCAGATGACTCGGAGGCCAGGAAAGAAGTCATACAGTTATCTGAAGATGCGGGCTGTCATGCATTGGATGCCGGTGTACTGGCAAATGCCATTGCTGCTGAGGTCTTTACGAGTATTTTGATTCACATGAACAAAACCTATAAGAAGGGTCATGCCGGGATCAAGATAACGGGACTATAAACAATTATATAATGCCAGATGTTTAACGGAACATATCCTCATCTTTTGGACGTAATAATTGACGGGCATCTTGATCTGAGATGACTGTTTTATGTCCACGAATCAAAACAACCGGGGTCGCATCGTCACCTTCACCCATGAGTAAGCAGGCGGCACTGGCAAGACTGTCTGCGTCCGCAGTTTCACTAACCATTAATTCATGTCCGAACATATCTTTATTACCACGTAAGTCCCGTAGTGTTTCTATTCCTGCCGAACCTATGGCAACACCTGTCGTGCCCATGCGCCATGGGCGACCAATGCTATCGGTAATAATTATGCCAATTTGCTTATTGCAACTTTTTTCGATTTCTTTTTTTAATCGTTTAGCAGATTTGTTTGCATCTTTGGGTAGCAGGCAAACGAATTCTTTTCCCTCTGAACCATCAGCATTGGTCACGTTGGAATGATCAATACCAGCATTCGCCAAAATAACACCGGAATGATGTTCAACAATAATGACGCCTGGTTTGTATCCTATGATTTCCTTTGATTCTGCAAGAACCAGTTCAATTTGTCTGGGATCTTTGTTGATTTCTTCTGCCAGTTTGATCGCTTTTCCTGATGGTTTGACCGTAGCTAAGTCAACGAGTCGTCCTTCCGATTTGGATACAATTTTTTGAGCGATAGCGATGATGTCATTATCTTCAAGCTCATATTCTGATGATGATAATGCATGCAAAATAATATGTGCCAAATCATCACTCGGCTTGATGAGTGGAATGTTCGGAATAGCGTGTAATGATAATGATTGCGAGGTCATGTGTTCGTTATTAAATGGAATTAAAGTATCAGTAAATGCTATCACATTAATTATCAGTACTAACGATTTAAAATACATTTAATATTCACTGTTATGAACAGCAATACTGAAAAATATCTGGCCTTATCTGGAGGGGTAGGGGGGGCAAAGCTGGCACTGGGCCTGAGTCAAGTGCTCAATGAAGAACAGTTGCTTGTTGTGGTAAATACAGGGGACGATTTCCAACACCTGGGAGTTTCTATTTCACCTGATATCGATACCCTGATTTATACCTTATCTGGGTTGAATAACAAGCAACTCGGATGGGGACGTCAGGATGAAAGCTGGCATTTTATGCAAGCATGTGAAGAGCTGGGAATGGAAACATGGTTCCGCCTTGGAGATAAAGATCTGGCTCTGCATTTATTTCGGACTCAAGCTCTGGCGCAGGGGTTAACGCTCAGTGAAGTCACCATGGAATTACGTAAACGTTTAAATATTAAAACACAAATTGTTCCTATGTCTGATGATCCCGTGAAAACTTTCGTTAATACAACAATAGGCACACTTCCTTTTCAGGAATATTTTGTTAAATATCGCTGTGAGCCAGAAGTAACCGGACTTGAATATAAGGGTATTGATGATGCAAAGATATCTTACTCGTTTGATCAATATCTCAATGATCCAGCCTTACAGGCAATAATTATTTGTCCATCAAATCCCTTTTTAAGTGTACAGCCGATACTTTCATTACCATTGGTAAGAAAGAAATTGAAAGAGATTGTGCAACCAGTGATTGTTGTTTCTCCTATAGTGGAAGGTCAGGCACTGAAGGGACCCACTACCAAAATGATGGGGGAGTTGAATATTGAATGTGATGTGAATGGTATTGTTGATCTTTATGCGGATATAGCAGATGGCATCATCATAGATAATAAGGATTCAACTTATGTAAAGGAAATAGAATCCAGAGGGATTAAAGTGCATACAGGTAATATTGTCATGCAGTCTCTGCAGGATCGTATCGATCTTGCGAGGGAAGTGATTCAGTTTTCAAAAACTTTTTACTAAAGATAAATAACATGTGGATTATATTACCGGTTAAACATTGTCAGGACAGTAAGCTCAGGTTGAAAGATATTTTGTCTGACGAACAACGATGCCGATTCAGTTATCTATTGGCCATGGACACATTGCAAACACTTTGTTCCTCAATGCATGTTCAGGGTGTGACGATAATAAGCAGTGATCAGTCCTTATCAAGGTTAGCTGAACAATATAACGTAGAATTTATACTAACAAGCAGGGATAGTGGTTATTCAGATGATGCGATGGATGCTATTAATGCACTGTCCATAAATGGTGTGGATAAAATTGCCATTATACCAACAGACCTTCCGCAACTTTCACATGGTGATCTTGAATTACTTGATACCACACACAAAGTAGGCATTACATTATGTGCTGCTGAAAAAGATGGGGGAACAAATGCCCTGGTCTTTACACCACCGCTTGCTATCCCTTTGTTGTATGGACTGGATAGTTGCAAAAAGCATCAACAAGCAGCAACGGATAGAGGGATCATAGTAAAAATGGTTCAGGCTTCAGGAATGCAACGTGATATTGATCAACCCGATGATTTATTATGGATAAGTAAAC
>JAIVVP010000227.1:0-3508 GCA_049189775.1 Gemmatimonadota bacterium
GTGGTTCAGGATCTTACAACCACAATCATGCGCGGCGACAAGGTGGGAATCATCGGGCCCAACGGTGTGGGCAAGACAACGCTGTTGAGAATCCTTTTAAAGGAAATCACCCCGGATACCGGAGACGTCCGTCACGGCACCCGGTTCGAGCCGGCCTATTTCGATCAACTCCGGGTTCAGCTGGATGAACACCGAACCGTTTTGGAAAACATCGGAGAAGGAAACGATTTTATCATCTTCAATGAGGAAAAACGCCACGTCATCAGCTATCTTCAGGATTTTCTCTTTGCACCGGAAAGATGCCGCACACCGGTATATGTGCTTTCAGGTGGAGAGAAGAACCGATTGATGCTGGCAAAGCTTTTTACAGCACCTGCCAATCTGCTGGTGCTGGATGAACCCACCAACGATCTGGATGTAGATACGCTGGAGCTACTGGAAGAATTGCTCGCAGAGTACGAAGGCACACTCTTGCTTGTCAGTCATGACCGTACATTCCTGGATAATGTCGTGACCAGTACTCTGGTCTTTGAAGAGGATGGCAAGGTGGGCGAGTACGTCGGCGGCTACGAGGACTGGATCCGTCAAAGGAAACCGAACAAAACAGCTACACTTTCTGATAAGGCATCAGGCAAAAAAGCAAAACCTGGCAAACAGGAAAAGAACAGGAAAAACTCTTCTGAAAAAAAGAAGCTCGGGTTTAATGAGAAAAGAGAACTTGAAAACTTGCCAGATAAGATTGAAGCCATGGAAGATCAGCAGCAAGAATTAGAACAACGTATCGGTCAAAGTGATTTTTATCAACAGGATAAGGAAACCATCAGCCAAACGATGGCCTCGATGAAACAGCTTCAGGAAGATCTGCAAAAATCATACGAGCGTTGGGAATATCTGGCCGAATTTGAAACCTAGCCGGTTGGTTATTCCTGACTCAAAAGAATTTTTTTATCCTTTCGACTTAATAGCTTGATTTCGATTTCACGTTTTGTTGCTGCAGAACGTGATTCACATACCTCTTGATGCACCAGGACAACAGGGAGTCTGGCCCTGGTATATTTGGCGGCTAATTTATTGCCTTCATTATGTTCCTGAATCCTTCTATCCACATCTTTGGTGATCCCGGTGTATAGACTATCGTCGGCACAACGAACGATATAAACGAACCAGTCATTCATGGCCATGGATTGGAATCAGTAACACAAGACTGGTGCGGTTATTTCTTTTCAGACTTAACCAGAATATTAGCCAATGCGGGTAACAATAAAATAGCGCCAAGCATATTCACCAGGAACATAAATGTTAACAGTATGCCCATATCTGCCTGGAATTTAAGCGGTGAGAAGATCCAGGTGACAACACCAATGGCCAATGTGATCCCGGTAAAGATGACACCGGCACCTGTAATCTGCAATGTTTCAGCATAGGCTTCTGTGAGTGATTTACCACTCTTGAGTAAGCTATCAAGTCGACTATAGATATAGATGCCATAATCCACACCTACACCCACACCTAATGCGACAACCGGTAAGGTATTTACCTTCAGACCAATCTCCAGAACAGTCATCAATGCATAAGCCAGCAATGAAACCAAGGCCAGTGGAATGATAATGCACAAGGTACCGGCGATAGAGCGGAAGGTCAGCAGACACAAAATGATAATTGCTGCAAAGACATAGAGTAAAATCGGAAACTGGGCCGCATCTACTTCCTCATTGGTTGCTGCCATCACGCCAACATTGCCCGTGGCTAATTTGAAATTTATTGACTCTGAATTAAATTCTTCTCTGAAGGACTTTATGTTATCGACAATATTAGTAATAGTTTCTGCTTTATGATCCCTGGTAAAAATCAACACAGGAATGACACTGCAATCACTATTTAACAGACCTGAAGATGTCGGCACATAAGACACAGACTGTACCAACACCGATTGATTTCTTGGCAGGACCTGCCATTTCACATTGCCTTCATTCCAGCCGGCATTGATACGTTTGGCCACAGTCGGCAAGGCAATGACAGATTGCACGCCATCGACATTTCTCATGGTCCATTCAAAACGGTCTATGGTATCCATCACATCATAGTTGATACACCCTTCCGGGATGGTCTCAACAATCACTGAAATGAGATCAACACCAATGGAAAACCGGTCAGAGATAACATCAGTATCGATATTATATTGGGAGTCTCCATGCAACTCTGGCACGCCTCGATGTAGATCACCTATCCTGATATCGGCCCCTTTCCAGATACCGAAACCAAGTAAAACAAAGGCGACCAGAATAATTTTTATTGCCGGTCCACGTTCCGTGACGCGTGCCAGTTTCCTCCACAAAGGTAACAGTTTGGCTGCACGACTCTTTAACTTACCTCTATAGTCTTCACCCAAATCCACATATGAGACCAGTACCGGTAATAGAAAGAGATTGGTCAGGATAATCACAGCGACACCGAGGCTCGCTGTGATTGCCATTTCCTGAATAATTTCGATATCAATCAGCAGGATAGTAATAAAGCCAATCGTATCACTGACCAGTGCGATGGCTCCCGGCACCAGTAATCGTCTGAAACTGATCTTTGCAGAATCCAGACTGCTGTTACCAAGAAAAACTTCTGACCTGAAAGAACTTATCATCTGCACGCCATGGCTGACGCCAATAGCAAAGATCAGGAACGGCACCAGTATTGACATGGGATCGATACCAAAACCAAGCAAGGGCAGTATCCCCAATTGCCAGACCACAGCAACCAATGAACAGACGAGCGGAATAATGGTTAATTTAATCGATTGTGAATAGATATAAACAAGCAGCGCTGTAATAAAAAATGCAATGACGAAAAAAAGCACGACACGTTTGGCACCATCAGTGATATCACCAATCACCTTGGCAAAACCAATGATATGATAATCAATATCCACACCGACAGCAGTACTGCTATGTTTCTGCCTGATATTTTCTTCGAGTTGCCTGGCAACATCTACATAATTCAGTCGCTCACCGTTATTTGGATTGAACTCAAGAAGTTGTGCGCTGATAAGTGCGCCGGAAAAGTCATTGGCAACCAATCGTCCTACGATCCCTGCCTTGATAATGTTCTCTTTGACCTTTGCAAGCCCTTCCGGTGTGTTTTCATAATCATCGGGGACAACATTACCCCCGGCGATGCCGTCTTCCACAACTTCTGTGAACCTGACATTGGGCGTAAATATTGAAGTCACCCGGGTACGATCGACACCTTCAATAAAAAACACATCATCTGTTGCCTGTTTCAGGGCATCAAAAAATTCAGGGGTGAACATATCACCCTCTTTTGCTATCAGGGCAACCAGTATCCGATTCGCTCCACCAAATTCCTGCCGGTGCTTGGTGAATGTCTGCATATATTCATGCTGCAGGGGCAGTAGTTTTGAAAATCCCGCATCAACCTTCAGCTTCAGTGCAGATGAAAACATGAACAAAGTAACGATGACAAAGAATGCTATTACCCATGGGCGGTTGGAAAATAG
>JAIVVP010000228.1:0-3499 GCA_049189775.1 Gemmatimonadota bacterium
TCGATTATCTGCGGTTTGAACAGTGCGTTCATCGATGTGGATATCCACATCATTTATCTTTAAGGTTTTGAACCAGAGGATGCCATCCAGCAGTGGTGACAGTTTTATCTGTGCTTCAATATCATCGATCTGGACATCATAGTCGCCGTTTGCTGATTGCAGACTTACCCCAGAGGCAGTAATGGACGGTTCTGACGACAAATCAAGAGTAAACTGACCGTCAATGGCGAGGGTCAGCTCACTGTTACTATTTACCAGGCTTATGAGGATTTTGCGGTAATCTTCATCATCCAGTACTGTTAATAAAATACCCGCAATGAGGGTAAACACTGCAAACAGTACGATTAACGGTACAAATATTTTCTTTATCCAGCGCATAATTTCATAAATTATTTGAAGGGTCGTGGCTATTACAGCTTGTCATACACAGTATGAATTCTATATGATTTAATCAAATTATCTCCATGGATATCTATTAATGTCTAAAAATAGACTTGTTTTACTTCTGGTTGCATTAATCATAAGCGGTTGTCAGTCAACCTTTGGGCCTGCTGCCCTTGAACGAACACATCCTGCCTACAACAAATCCATTTCTGAAACACTAAGCGAACAGATGTTAATTAACCTTGTTCGACTGCGGTATCGTGAGCAGCCATCCTTTCTTGAGATTGGTAGTGTTACTGTCTCCCCCAGAATATCAACCTCAGCTAATGTTGATACGACAATAAACCTGAACTCGGGAGGAGATTTTATTCAACCAGGTGTGGGTGTTGAATATTCTCAAAGCCCAACAATTTCTTATACACCACTGCGTGGTGAGGATTTCCTGAAAAGCGTACTTTCGTCCATATCACTCGAGGCCATTCTGGTGATGACCCAGTCCGGCTGGAGTATTGAACGTGTTTTTGGCATGACGATAGAACGTATGAATGGCCTTTATAATGCACCCAGTGCTTCGGGCCCTACCCCGGCCCTTGAACCGAAACGTTATGAAGATTTTGCACGTGCTCTGGAAATATTCAGACACTTACAAAGGGAAGGAATAATGGAAATTGGGCCAAATATTGATATGGATAAAAAACAGGCTGAATTGGTGATGCAATTTTTGCCAAGCAAGATTGATCAAGTCAAAAATGAAGGACAGGAGCTATCGTCACTGCTGGGAACGACGGCTGTCGATCATAAGGTCATCATCTCGTCTGATTTCCTGAATAAAAAACCCAATGTCCTTGGTTTGCGCGTGCGTTCTATTATGAGTGTACTTTTCTATTTGTCTCAAAATATAAAGGTTCCTGATGAGCACAAGGAAGCAGGCCTGGTTACAGTAACAAAAACAGCAAGTGGCGATGAATTTAACTGGAGCGATACCCCGGCAGGCAAACATTTCGTTGTTCAATCAAGTAAAGAACGACCGAAAAATGCATATATTTCTGTCCCCCATCGAGATTACTGGTTTTATATTGCCAATAACGATCTGGAAACCAAGTCATCTTTCTTACTGTTACAACAACTTTTCAGTTTACAAGCCGGACAATCAGAGGCTAAAGGACCAACCCTGACATTACCCGTTGGTGGCCGCTAATAGTCACTGGCGATACCTAGTGGATACAATAACAGCAGAGCCTGTGGTAGCATCCACGCCACTCTTGGCGGACGTATGGAATATTGATGACCCGTTTTTCCAGGTTTTCTTACTGTAGATAGCCAATCTTTTCTAACTGAATTAATTTGAGATCTGATTATGACTAGTAGACTAAAAATGTTTTTCCAGGCTTCAATGGTATTGCTGATGTTTCTTTCTGTGGAGATTCACGCAGATACCCTGGACGATATTATCGAGAGAGGAACGCTGAGAATTGGCGTTTCATTATTCGTACCCTGGACCATGCAGGATGAGTCAGGAAAACTTTCCGGTTATGAGATTGATGTAACCAAAAAGGTCGCGCTGGACCTGGGTGTTAAGCCGGAATTCATCGTCTACAAGTGGGAAGACATTATTCCAGCGATCAAGAAAGGTGATATTGATATCATTGCTGGTGGTATGGCCATTACCCCGGCCCGCGCACTGAAAATCAATTTCAGTGATCCATATGCTGATTCGGGTATTAGCCTGGCTACAAATACCAGTATGACCCGTAATATCAAGAGCCTCGAGGAACTCAACAAGAAAAACATCATCATCTCGGGTGTATCGGGGTCTGTCTCGTATGAACTGGCGACCCGGCTGTTTAAAAATGCCAATGTAAAGGCCTATAAAACTTCGAAAGAGGCCACAGATGCCGTGGTCAATGGGGAAGCTCATGCTTACGTAGCAACCTCTCCACAACCCAAATTTCTTGCACTCAAATACCCACAAAAGATTGATATACCTATGACCAAGCCCCTGATTTCCTACAAGGCTGCTTTCGGGGTCAAAAAGGGTGAACAGGAATGGTTGAATTTTCTGAATGCCTGGATTACAGCCAGAACAGCTGACAAGTGGCTCTCGGCTACCCATAAACACTGGTTTGGAAGTCTTGGGTGGCGCAAGGAAACACCATAGTAATGTCTGCAGTTGTCTTGAATCCTGTTATGTTCCCTGGAGACAGGCTATTAATCTGGCTTGGTTTCTTACTTGCTTCAACGATTATAGTGGCTGAGACCAGTACTCAACTTGACCTCCCGCCATTGTACGATGAAGTTATCACGGAAAAGATCTATGATGATGCTGGAGGTTGGCGTGAGACCAAACCGGTGGAAAAAGACTGGAGAGCCCCGCCGCCCAAGAAGGAGAAACAAGGCAGGATCAGATTAGGCTTTGATGCTGAAACTTCCTATAGACAGATGGGTGATTTGCCCAGGAACGATTATCGTGCCCCCCAACAAAGTGGCTTGAATGAGCGTAAGCCAACCAACACTATATTCAGAATGGAATTCTGAAATTAATATTTGATTCCATCACAGTGTTTAAGAAAACAGATTTAATATTGTGTATCTTCATCTGTGTCGTTTCAGTTCCGGTGTTTGCTTCTGACATGCAAACTGAAATAAACCATTTGCTTGAATTTCTGCAAAACTCAGAATGTCAGTTTGAAAGAAACGGGAAGATACATTCTGGAAAAGATACAGTTAATCATGTGAAGAAAAAGTATAATTACTTCAAGAACAAGATTGATAGCACAGAGAAATTTATAGAATACAGTGCAACAAAAAGCACAATGTCCGGGAAATACTATATGGTTATGTGTAATGACAAGCCAAAGGTAAAAACCCGGGATTGGTTGCTTCAAGAATTAAAAAACTATCGGAGTAAAGACTCCTGATACTAAATTCAAACTGGATCTCGGTGGTGTATGCCACATGATGTTTACCTGGATCAAATAACTAATTTAACCAACGGATAATTCGTATGAGTAAAATATTGTTAGTAGAAGATAACGAAATGAATCGTGATATGTTGTCACGACGGCTGGAGCGGAAAGGTTTCGAGGTAGTCATGGCCGTTGACGGGCTGGCCGGT
>JAIVVP010000229.1:0-3490 GCA_049189775.1 Gemmatimonadota bacterium
TTAGATAAAAGCTTTTCAATTTCTTGATTTGTACCATAAAGTGCACAGGGGTCGAGATTTCCTTGCAGTGTTTTTTGGTCACCAATGAGTTTTCGAGATTCGGCAATATCCATATTCCAGTCGAGTCCAATTATTTCACAGTTGAGTGATCCCATTCTTTTTCTGGCGAAATAGGCACCTTTTGCAAATACAGTGATGGGCACTTCGTTGATGGCGTCACATATTTTTGAGATGTCTAATATGGCAGATTTTTTTGCTTCATCACCTATCTTTAGATAAAGATCATATATTTTTCCGACTTCCTGTAAATCATTTAAATCACTAATAAATCTATGTTTTATCGATTCCTGTTAATTATTTTCCTTGTGCCTGGATTGACCGTACCGGTTCATGCAGAGCTCGATCAGGAAGTGCCTGGCGAGCAAGATCCCGCTGCAACGGCTATTGAGGCTTTAGAAGAAGAATTAACACCCTGGACAGAAGAGAACATTACCGAACAGATAGATACAGAAATAGAAGTAGCAGTAGAGACCGAAGTAAACGAGTCTTCGAGCAATTCTGAAAGCACGCTGATTAAGGATGTTGTCCTGGTGCTGGATAATTCAGGAAGCATGAAGAAAAACGATCCCCAGTTTTTAACCAAACATGCTGTTACAGAATTTATTAACAATCTTGATGAGTCTACACGGGCTTCGATTATAATTTTTGATCAGGATGTCCGCACTGCAGTTCCTTTAACAGAAATTTCTTCATCATCAAGACAGGGCTTGCTGGATAGTCTTTCACAAATTAACTACAAGGGTTTGTATACAAATAGTCCTGCTGCCATAGAAAGTGCTATCTATGACCTGAAAAATAACGGCAGAGAGGATGCAAGGAAAGTCATTGTCTTTATGACAGACGGTATTGTTGATACAGGCAATGCAGATCGGGATCTGGAAAAGACAAAATGGCTTAAGGAAGACCTGGCTGCGGATGCTGCGGATGCCGATATCAGAATTTTTGGTATAGCATTCACCGAGAATGCAGATTTTGAACTGATTCAGTCCCTGGCCCAAAAGACAGATGGTGAATATTACCGTGCGCTACTGGCAGACGATTTACAGAAAGTATTCAGTAAACTGAATACCTTGATCAATAAGCCTGATGAGCCAGAAGAGATCAAGGGACCAGAGACAATAATTATAGAAAAAATTATCGAAAGGGTCGTTGAGTCGGCACCCGCACCCGTCATCATAGAAGTTCCTTCCGCCCAGTCACAGCTCGCTGATGAGTCAGATCGAAGGCGTTCAATGCTAATTCTGGTTGCCCTGGCGGTACTTATCCTGGCAGTGATTGCAATGGTGCTTATGCTATTGAGAGGTAGCAAATCTAAATCCCGTGACGAAGAAACTGCGCAAGAGGCATATTTGAACGATATCCATGGTGTCACTGGACAAGCCAGCTTTGCACTGGGAAATAAACCAACAATGCTGGGGCGCGTGGCCGGTAAAGATACTGAATATCTGAATTATTTTGTTATTCCGGAGACAACCATAGGCCGTCGTCATTCATTGATCGAATATAAGGACTTTTCCTACTGGATTATTGATCAGGGAAGTATTAACGGAACCTTCGTCAATGACAGGCCGGTGACTTCAGAAGTTCGGCTGAAACATGGTGATATGGTTCGCTTGCACAAGGTCGAGTTTGAATTTGTTATGCCGGAGATGGCGGATTCAGGGATGACGGTGATTTCAAACACTGTAATAGCAAACCAGGGAACTCCAAATTCTGAGGCAGCAACATTGATGCCGGGTTCCCCTGCCCAGGCAACAGACCCTGATGATATTGATTTACCTGATCCGGATTTTGATATCACGGGTACAGTTGATGAAGATGAAAAAGACACAATTATCAGAGGAAGTGTTCCTGATGCTGATGATGTTACTGAAAGCGGTGATGATACTATCATGCTGGATGACAATGATGGGGACGACGTCATGGAAGGTTATGAAGACGATGATGCAACGATTCGTCCTGATTAGTCGTTCTGGAAAAAGATTAAAATCATTGGCCTTGATGTTGCGTACACTATGATGTTTCGCACACTATTCAAAAATATAGTGTCAATAAATAGAATCCTGCCTGACTCCAGCACTGAAATTCGTTTAACCTATCCTCTAATACCAAATCTGGCATAAGCCATTGCACAACCGGACCAAACTGTTGAGATTGATCGCTGATGGTGAGCTTCATTCAGGTGAAGAACTTGGCAATACACTGGGAATATCACGTACAGCAATCTGGAAAATCATAAACTCCCTGAGTCACTATGGAGTGACAATTGCGGCAGTGAAAGGTAAAGGCTATCGTTTATCAAGACCAATGGAATTTCTCGACAGGAAAATATTGCTTTCCGGGATCAGTTCATCTGCAAAAAAAATTCTGAACAAGCTTGAATTATTCGAAGAAATTGAATCGACGAATCAATATCTTCTGGAAAACCTGCAAGCTTCAGATAAACATGGAAATGTAGTCCTTGCCGAGTATCAGACACATGGTCGAGGCAGACGGGATAGTACCTGGATTTCGCCTTTCGGCTCGGGACTTTGCCTGTCGGCACGATGGCATTTTGAACAGCCATTGGATTCGCTAGCATGCCTGTCACTTGCAGTTGGTTCTGCAGTCATCAGAGTATTGGAAAAAATGGGTTTTGAAGGTATTGGGTTAAAATGGCCAAACGACATTCTTTTTCAGAACAGGAAACTGGGTGGCTTATTGATCGAGACAAGGGGAGAGACAGCAGGGCCTTGTGATGTGGTCATTGGTATGGGCCTGAATATAGCCTTCCCGCTTGATTTCGATGCTAATATCGACCAGCCATGGATTGACCTTGCGAGCATTAAAGATCCAGTCCCTTCGCGTAATGTTATTGCTGCAGAATTGATCTCCGAATTAATGTTACTGCTGGATGCTTATGCAGAGACTGATGCTAAAGATATCATTAACGAATGGCAGAAATATGATTGTATGCGCGGAAAGCTGGCAAAATTAATATTACCGGACAAGAACATCACTGGTCAGGTTGTTGGAGTTGATAATGATGGTGCCTTACTTATGTCAGTTAATGATAATGTTAGAAAATTTACTGCGGGCGAAATCAGTTTACGAGCGGAATCGTGAACCTGCTCATTGATATAGGCAACAGTCGAATCAAATGGTGTCTCTATAATAGTGTAGAGAACGAATTTGGTTTAGATGGTGCCATGCTTAATGATAAGTCTGAATTACCTGCGCTTTTTTCAGAACACTGGAGTCATTTTGATATTCCAGACAGGGTTGTGGTTTCTAATGTGTCAGGCCAGCAACAGGCAGAGATGCTGGATGCATGGGTTGAGCAGGCGTGGCAAATAAAGACAGAATATATAAAAACAGAAGCATCTGGTTTTGGTGTGACTAACGCATATTCAGACTATCCAAGCCTGGGTGTCGATCGCTGGATGGTAAT
>JAIVVP010000230.1:0-3469 GCA_049189775.1 Gemmatimonadota bacterium
GTCGAAGGATTGAAAGGATTAGGATAGTTTTGTGCCAGGACAAAATCATCCGGAATATCACTGTTTCCTGCTGCTTCTAGTCCGGAGACAGTTTCTTCAGCTGAATAATCACTTTCATTTCCAGCAAAATCAAAGTTCCGTTCGCATTCACGGTAAAATCAGTCAACGGGTCTTTGGCTGCCCAATCGTGAGAAGGTTGTGCAGCACAATGAACTATACACTTTATTTATTTAATCCTCTATATCTTGTGGTTCTAAATCCTGAAACTGCTATATCTAGATTTGTGCAACGCACCAAGGTGTGCACACTAACACAGCCATTGTTGCGTCGCAATATAACGATGAGAAACAGATTGTTTCAGATTGGAATGCTAATAAAAGGTTCCGAACTTGAAAGAAAAAAACTGAGGAAGGCTAGGTCAAATATTCTTTTTACAATATATTACTGATAGTAGCCGCTTACTTTCTTTTGTAACTTTGTCGCAAAGCACTTAAGCGTTCTGGTGTTCCGATATCCTGCCATCGACCCTGATAGTGGCTTCCCGTCACCTGTCCCTTTGAGATTGCCAGACGAAGTATTGGAGCCAACGGCACACTGCCTGAAGTGCAATCTTTAAAAAACTCAGGTTTGAAGACGCTGATACCACTAAATGTCAGCATGGGTTCGCCCTGATTACGTACCTTTCCATCACTTAAGGCAAAATCTCCATTTGGGTTATGTTCAGGATTGTCCACCAGGATAATGTGTGCCAGGTTATTTGCCTGGTGATCAGCCTTGTGATTTGCCGAGTCATCAGATAAGCCGTCACACTCACGCAGGAGATCCTGAAAAGGAAAATCTGTCCAGATATCCGCGTTCACCGTAACAAAAGGTTTGTCTCCCAACAGCGGTAATGCCCTGACAATCCCCCCGGCAGTTTCCAGGGGGTGATCGCCTTCTGCTGAATAGCTGATGCTTGCGCCCAGGGATTGTCCATCATTTAAATGAGCCTCTATTTGCTCACCAAAAAGCGCATGATTAATAACAATATCTACAATCCCTGCCTGCACAAGATTTTCAACATGATATTGGATAAGAGGTTTACCACTGACCTCTAACATTGATTTAGGCATTTTATCAGTCAGTGGTCGCATGCGTTCACCGCGACCCGCTGCCAGAATCATGGCACGCATGATTTGTTTACCTTTTCAATTGAAGTCATCACCTGGTTTTGAATCAATTCGACGAGGCCCTGCAATTCCGGATACTGATCATGAAGATCGACAATGTAAGAAAGCGTTCTGGGAATATCTGCCAGATAGCCTGTTTTGCCATCACGATGATAAAGACGCGCAAAGATGCCGCTGGCCTTGAGATGTCTCTGTACACCCATGAGGTCAAACCAGCGCATAAACTGTGTCGCGTCTATATCTGGATATCCTTCTGTAATCTCCGCAAAAAAATTATTCGCCCAGTCCCGAACCTGCTGACCCGGCCATTTGACATAACAATCTTTCAGCAAGGACACCAGATCATAAGTAAACGGTCCCTCGACAGCATCCTGAAAATCCAGCACGCCGGGGTTTGCACCACCCATGCCATTAATCATTAGATTACGTGAGTGATAGTCCCGATGCACAAAGACCCTGGGTTGGGACAGGGCCTCACTTGCCAGAAGTTTAAAGACTTCATCCAGCATTGCCTGTGTCTCTACTGTTAAATCCAGACCGATATGTTCCTGCAACAACCAATGTCTGAACAATTCCATTTCCTGCAAAAGTAACTTGTCATCATAGGCAGGAATATTTTTTGTATCGGTCTGCTGTTGCATCAGCACCAGTTCCTGCATAGCCGCCTGATACAAATTATTAACACCTGGGCCATCAACACTTTCTTCTGTCAATACATCGAGATATTGCTTGTCTCCCAGATCACTCAACAACAAAAACCCCTGCTGCAAATCCTTTTCTATTATCCTCGGTACATTAATATTTACGGCAAGCAGACGCTCGGCAATGTCAATAAACGGAATACAGTTTTCCTGTTCTGGCGGTGCATCCATGACTATGAATGTTTCATTATTATGTTTCAATCTGAAATAGCGTCGAAAGCTGGCATCACCAGAGGCGGGCTCCAGTTGATAGTCTTGCGTATTAATGGTTTCGCTTAACCAATGATTTAGCTGTTGTAGACGTGTTGTCATAATTTAAAGGATACATCTATTAATTGTTTTTTTCCGCGATTACGGCGTTAGCTCCGTGCTCGAATCCTCATGTATGATTTATACACTGCGGTTCTGCGCGCGGTGCTTCCTTGTACTCACGCAAAAAACCTAATTACTAGAAGCATCCTAAAGAACAAAAGATGTCTTATTGACTGTTTATCGAAGTTCTTTCCTATTTCTGGCATCATCCCCTGAATTTAAGAATGAATACAACTTTTAATAGATGATACTTAATTATTTAGGAATATTGGCAGGTCTGGCGCTTCTGGTATATGGAGCTGATCGTTTCGTTGACGGTGCCGCTAAAATTGCTCGCTATCTGGGCATGCCTCCCCTGTTGATTGGCCTGACTATCGTCGGTATGGCCACTTCTACACCTGAGATTCTGGTCGGGGTGGTAGCAGCATTGGAAGGGAAAACCGAGATCGCGATCGGTAATGCCATTGGCTCTAATATTGCCAATATCGGCCTGGTGCTGGGTTTTACCGTCATGCTCATGCCCGTCACCATCGCCTCACAAACGCTGAAGCGTGAATTCTTCATTATGGGTCTGGCCATCTTGTTAGCAGTTGCTTTGATGTGGGATCAAAACCTGAGTCATCTCGATGCAGTGTTCCTGCTAGTCGGACTTATAGCAGCAATACTCTCGGTGACCGTCCTCTCTAAAAAATCAGCAAAAACCGATCCTCTACTGAGTGAATTCGAAAGTGAACTGTCAGAAAAATCGCCAGAGAAATCAGATGTCGGTAAATCCATATTCCTGTTTTTCCTGGGTCTGAGCCTGTTATTAGGTGGTGCATATTTGCTGGTAGAGTGCGCCGTCCTTGTTGCCAAACATTTTGGCCTGAGTGATCTGGTCATTGGCCTGACAATTATTGCCATTGGCACCAGCCTGCCTGAGCTGGCCGCATCCATCACTGCGGTTAAAAAGGATGAGGCCGACATCGCCATTGGCAATGTGATTGGCTCAAACATGTTTAATATGCTCGCGGTCATCGGCATCCCCGGCATGATCCACGCCACGGATTTTGACCGACTGGTACTGGTGCGCGATTTTCCCGTGATGATTGGTATAACGCTGCTCATGGGCTGGATGGTATTTATTCATGGTTCAGGAAAATTTGATCGTGTTGAAGGCAGCGTATTGTTGCTTGGTTTTATCGCTTACCAATATTGGCTGTTTAGCGGTTAGAATGAAGCCATGAGTAAAAAACATACAAAGCAGGAACATGAAAAATTACTGACGCTAGGGCGCGCTGTCATCGC
>JAIVVP010000231.1:0-3456 GCA_049189775.1 Gemmatimonadota bacterium
CCTGCTGCATACAACGCAGGGCCCCTTCACCAGAAGGTTTGACCATGTCTGCACCATCAGATGTGGCGCCATAACCAACGACTTCAGCATAGATATGTGCATTTCTCTGTAATGCATGTTCCAGTTCTTCCATGACGACGATACCGCCACCGCCTGAGATAACAAAACCATCACGATTTGCATCATAGGGTCTTGATGCGATTTCTGGAGTATCATTATACGTTGAGGAAAGTGCACCCATGCTGTCGAACAGAAGCGTACTGGTCCAGTGCACTTCATCAGCGCCACCGGCAAAAATAATATCCTGTTTCCCGGATTGAATTATTTCGTAGGCATTACCAATGCAATGTGCACTGGTGGCACATGCTGAACTAATGGAATAGTTAACACCCTTGATTTTATAGGCAACAGAGAGACAGGCACTGGTGGTACTTGCCATGATCCTGGGCACCATTGTCGGTCCCACCTTGCGCGCACCTCTTGATCGCATTAGCTCAACTGACTCAACCAGGTTCTGATTTGATCCGCCACCTGAACCACAAATCAGGCCGACTCGCGGGTTCGAAATTTCATCTTCACTCAGACCTGAGACTTCTATGGCTTCCTTCATGGCCAGATAGGCAAAGGCTGCCGCATCGCCCATAAAGCGTTTAAGTTTTCTATTAATTAATTCTTCAAGATTGAGACGAATTGGTCCATGTACATGAGAACGAAATCCAAGTTCTGCATATTTTTCACAGAATTCAATCCCTGATTTACCGGTTTTTAGTGACTCGGTGACTTCTGCCCTGTTATTACCAATACTAGAGACAATACCAAGTCCAGTGATTACAACGCGCTTCATTAATTTACCTCGGTTAAAAACCTTCTGTTGATTCAAATAAACCTACACGCAGATCTTTGGCTGCATAAATTTCCTTACCATCAATGGACATGGTTCCATCTGCGACACCCATCACCAGTCTCCTGAGGATGAGCCGTTTAATGTTAATCCTGTAAGTGATCAATTTCACCTCAGGTAATACCTGGCCGGTAAATTTTACTTCACCTGCCCCAAGTGCTCTACCTCTTCCGGGTGCACCGGTCCAACCGAGATAAAACCCAAGTAGTTGCCACATTGCATCCAGGCCAAGACAACCAGGCATCACCGGATCACCATGGAAGTGGCAGTTAAAAAACCAGAGATCGGGTTTAATGTCCATTTCAGCAACGATCAATCCTTTTTCATAATCTCCACCTTCATCACTTATAGAGGTGATTCGATCAAACATGAGCATTGGAGGTGCGGGCAATTGTGCATTGCCTTCTCCAAATAACTCGCTTTTACCTGATTTAATCAGGTCCTCATAGGTATATTTATTTTTTTTATTCATATCCGGGCTAGTATCGCACGGGAAACACCCTTGAAAAACCTGTTTATAAATTAATATATAGAGAACCTCTGCTAAAGAAGCAAGTCATACAGTAGAACATACGGGTTGTGAGGATTCATTAAACTGTGTTGGAAGATGAAGCTGTAAAATCAAATACACACTCATTCAGGCTCTATTTTCTGTTTCTATGTCTGATTTGCGTTTCTGCATATGCGCTGGTGATGAAATCAAGTGTTTTCGCAGATTCAGAGTTACGTAAAAACATCGAATGGCGAAAAACAGATTTCTCCAAAAGTATTGTTAATTTTGCAGAGATTGAATCCGGTGGTCCACCTAAAGATGGTATTCCTGCCATTGACAGGCCGAAATTTATTTCTATTGATCAAGCTGATCAATGGTTAGACAGTCAGGAGCCCGTCATCGTCCTGACGCTTGCGGGACAAGCACGCGCCTATCCAATCCAGGTCCTGATATATCACGAGATAGTCAATGATGAGATTGCTGATGTCCCGGTAACTATCACTTTCTGTCCATTGTGTAATGCTTCAATCGTATTTGATCGTAGAGTAGAGGGAAAGGTGCTGGATTTTGGTGTCACAGGGAAGTTGCGCATGAGCGACATGATTATGTATGACAGGCAAACGGAATCATGGTGGCAACAATTTACAGGCAAAGGAATTATTGGGACATATGCTGGAACTGTCCTTAAACAGATACCCGCTAGTATTGTCGCTTACAGTGACTTTAGAGATGCCTATCCAACGGGCCTGGTACTCTCTAGTAATACAGGTTATTCCAGACCTTACGGTTCGAACCCTTACAGAGGATATGATCGGGTTGGTGATTATCCGTTTATGTTCAGTGGAACAATTGATAAACGATTACCTGCAATGGAGCGCGTTTTATTCGTCCGCCATGGTGAGCAACAGCGTCTTTATCCTTTTGGCCTGGTCGGTGAATCAAGTGTCATTAACGATGTATTGGGTGATTTGAAGATCGCAATATTTGGAAAACCAGGAACCTTGTCAGCCCTGGACGCAGAACAGATAAAAAAATCAAAAAAAATAGTTTCAGTCACGGCCTGGTCAAGACAGCTTGATGATCGGGTATTGAGCTTTGAGTACACTGATAATCAAATCAGGGATAGAGAAACAGGATCGCACTGGAATATCCTGGGCAAAGCAATCAGCGGGCCATATATTGGTCGACAATTAAACGAGGTCGATAGTGGCGTGCATTTTGCGTTTGCATGGCTGGCATTTCACCCGGATTCAGACATCTACCAGAAACCATGACCAGAAACCGTGACCAGAAACCATGATTAGTATAGTTAATCGCTAGAATTTCAGGACAAAAATATTAGCTCTCTTGACACCGATGTCCCTACCGTTAGACTCCCTGCAGTGCACAATAAATCAGGGTGTCTTAATGTCAGCAGATAGTGTTTTAATCAATAGAAGAAAGAGTGTCGGCGTCAAAGTCGGGTCAGTTATGATCGGCGGCGGCGCACCTATCGTTGTCCAGTCGATGACAAATACAGATACCGCAGATGCCGAAGCAACGGCGAAACAGGTTCAACAACTCGCGGCTGCGGGTTCAGAACTTGTCCGTATTACAGTGGATACTGAAAAGTCGGCCAGTCAGGTTTCTTCAATAAGAGAGAAACTGGATGCCATGGGATGTCATGTTCCTTTGGTCGGTGATTTTCACTATAACGGTCATACCTTGCTGGAAAAATATCCTGATTGTGCGGAAGCCCTGGCCAAGTATCGAATTAATCCAGGCAATGTTGGCTTTGGCAGGAAAAAAGATAATCAGTTTGCTGTGATGATCGAAAAGGCGATTCAATATAAAAAGCCTGTCCGTATTGGTGTGAACTGGGGCAGTCTGGATCAACAATTACTAACGCAAATGATGGATGACAATGCCAGCCTGGCTGAGCCACATGATACTGATGATGTGATGAAAGAGGCCTTGATCGTTTCTGCATTAAACAGTGCGGAAAAAGCTGAAGAGATTGGTTTGGCACGGGATCAAATTGTCCTTTCATGTAAGGTCAGTGGTGTACAGAAACTGATTTCTG
>JAIVVP010000232.1:0-3440 GCA_049189775.1 Gemmatimonadota bacterium
AGTCTCTAGTTTAATAAATATCGGATTGGGTATTAGTTAAGGAATCTCTGATTAGTCCCAAAATACATTAAGTCGTCATACCCAAGGGCAGGCTTCGCACTTCTGGCGCATGCCAGAATCCAGTCAAAACAAAAACTTAGTGGATGCTGGCCGCTTCGGACTCCATGTCCTCGGCAATTGCTCCTGCATTGCTCTACTACTGTACATCCCTGTACATATCTTGCGGCATTTCCTACATCCTGTAGGTCGTATTCACCAGTATGACGAAGTGCGTAGTTGATCGGAGATTCCTTAGTTATTTGTTTCTGTATTGGGAGGTATCTGTAACCAGAAGGTAACAGGCCCATCATTCGTCAGGCTCACCTGCATATTTGCAGCAAATTTTCCAGACTCTACAATGTCATGCTTCTGTCTTGCACATACAAGTAGATAGTTAAATAGTTCTTCTCCTGACTCGGGGCTTGCGGCAGAGCTAAAGCTGGGGCGCAAACCTTTTTTCGTATTTGCGGGCAGGGTAAATTGAGGAACAAGTAGCAAGCCGCCATGAATATCGGAGAGGGAAAGGTTCATCTTGTCATCCTGATCCGGGAAAACACGATAAGCCAGTATTTTTTCCAGGAGTCGATCAGCCTGTTGTTCAGTATCACCTTTTTCAATGCCAATGAACAGCAGCAGTCCAGCCTCGATGCTGGCGACGATATGGTTATTTATTGAAACCTGGGCAGAACTGACTCGTTGCAGGAGACCGATCATGAATAATCAAGGGGGTGATGCTATATGATCTTCATGAAATCCAGGATGATGACTGCAAAAATGGCAACCGGACTGGCAAGAACAACCCATTCCATATTACGTCTTGCGAAGAATCCTGTGAAATGCATAATCAGGATACCAATTGCCACTGCGTATACGATATAAAATACCATCTAACGACCCCATATTATTAGGAATATTTGTCTTTAACCAATAGTACAGAGTTTACTATAGCAAACTTTCTGGACCACAACTACAGGCACCATACTGTGACGCTGTTCACGAATATATCATTTAAAATGGTTCCAGATAAGGGAAAACCTGCTCGGTCTGATAGCGAATGGAGTCATTCCAGAATTTGCACACCACTGTCACTGGCAACAAGCAGGACATCCGCAGGCCTTTGGGCAAACAATCCGTTGGTGACGACACCGGCAAGTTGATTCAATTCCTGTTCCAGCTCAACCGGTTTAATAATACTCAGGTTATGTACATCGAGAATAATATTGCCGTTATCAGTGGTAAAGCCTTCACGTAATATCGGTTGTCCGCCCAGTTTGGTAATTTCCCTGGCGATATAACTTTGTGCCATGGGAATGACTTCGACAGGCAATGGAAAAGTTCCCAGCACATCGACCATTTTGGTTTCATCAATAATACAGATAAATTTCTTACTGGCAGCAGCAACGATTTTTTCTCTTGTTAGTGCCCCTCCACCACCCTTGATCAAGTGTAGATGCTTGGTCGCTTCATCGGCACCGTCAATGTAGACAGGAATATCATTTGCACTATTCAGGCTTAGCACGGGAATATTGTGCTGTTTCAGCAATGCTTCTGTGGCATCTGAACTCGAGACTGCACCATCGATCCTGTGCTTGATGCTGGCCAGGCAATCAATGAAAAAATTAACCGTGCTGCCTGTGCCGACGCCGACAATTGAGTCATCTTCTACATAGGCGAGTGCAGCTTCTGCGACCTGCTTCTTTTTTTCATCTTGTGTCATGTGTATGTTCCACCAAGTATTTTTTTATGAACGAGAATGTTTGCTGGCTGTTTAAATGGTATCTTACACCTATGCAAGACTATAAAAAAATGATCGATGAAGCTTGCGGCCGGGTTTATGAGGTTGCCAGAAAAACTTCCCTGGATTTTGCCCCGGAAGTCTCAAGTCGGCACGGCAATAATATCTGGCTGAAGAGAGAAGATCAGCAGCCGGTTTTCTCTTACAAATTGCGTGGCGCCTATAATCTCATGGCCAGTTTGTCAGAGTCTGAAAAGAAAAAAGGTGTGATCGCCGCATCTGCCGGGAATCATGCGCAGGGTGTTGCACTTGCCGGTGACAAATTAGGTATTGAAGCTGTCATTGTCATGCCCAAAACAACGCCAGAGATCAAGGTCACCGCAGTGAAACGTCTGGGTGCCGAAGTTGTTCTGCATGGTAATAACTATGACGAAGCCAAGGATTATGCAACAAGTGTTGCCAAGGATGAGGGCAAAGCCTATATCCCACCTTATGATCATCCTGTCGTTATTGCAGGCCAGGCCACTGTTGCCGTTGAAATATTAGATCAACATCCAACACAGCCGGACATTATTTTTGTTCCCGTCGGTGGTGGTGGGCTGATTGCAGGTATGGTTGCCTATCTTCAGGATGTTGCGCCGGAGATAACTATTATCGGTGTTGAGCCGGATGAAGCACCCTGTATGCATGCAGCATTGGCTGCTGGCGAACGTGTTGAGCTGGAACATATCGGTATTTTTGCCGATGGGGCAGCGGTGCGCCAGGCTGGCGAAGAACCCTTCCGTATCATTCGGGATGTTGTCGATGAAATCCTGTTAGTCAATGTTGATGAAATCTGTGCGGCAGTAAAAGATATCTTTGAAGATACCCGCTCGATCCCAGAACCGGCAGGTGCGCTGGCGCTGGCTGGGCTCAAACAATATGTCGCCAGAGAAAATATCAAAGGTAAAGAACTGGTGGCTATTTTCAGTGGTGCCAATGTGAATTTTGATCGTCTTCGTCATATCGCAGAACTGTCCGCGCTGGGTGAAAATCGAGAGGCATTAATCGGCACAACGATCCCGGAAAAACCTGGCAGCTTCCTTAAATATTGTCATGACCTGGGCCCCAGATTAATTACCGAGTTTAATTATCGTTATGGCGACTCAAAAACCGCTCACATATTTGCAGGTGTGCAGCTACGTCATGGTGCAGAAGAAAAACAGGGTTTGATCGATAGTTTGAAGGACAAGGGCTATGAAGTCGTCGATCTCAGTGGCGATGAAGTCGCAAAGATGCATGTGCGATATATGGTTGGTGGTCATGCAGCACAAGTAGAGAATGAATTACTTTATCGTTTTGAATTTCCGGAACGCTCGGGTGCACTGTTACATTTTCTCGGGCAAATGGGTGAGCGCTGGAATATCAGTTTGTTTCATTATCGCAATCATGGTGCTGCCTATGGTCGTGTCCTGATGGGGATTCAGGTTCCTGCTGAGGAACGCCCTGAGTTTCAGGAGTTTCTGGATGGTTTGGGGATGCAGTATTGGGATGAGAGTGGTAATGCAGCGTATGAGATGTTTTTGAGTTAGCACTTTTGGGTTTACCCGTCATTCTCGCGCACGCGGGAATGACGAGCGAAAAATCAAAGATTTATGCTGAAAATCGTACGAGAAAGGAAAATATA
>JAIVVP010000233.1:0-3418 GCA_049189775.1 Gemmatimonadota bacterium
TCGAACACTTTTCTGGTTATTTAGTTACATCTAAACATTTTGTAAGAATCCCTAAACGTTGAAGCATTTAATATTAGCATTAAACGATTATTCCGCGGCCGATTAAAGAAAAGAACTAAGACAGATATATTTCTGCTTTTAAGATCAAATAAAAAACATGAAAAACAGAAATTATATTGGTTTGGGAATTGCAATGGGTGTCGGTATTGGATTGGCAATAGGTGCTGGATTAACTCAAAAAAAGAAAGGGAAAAAGAAGGGCTTGCCTCCTGGCATTGCTAAAAATCTGCAACGGGGGAAACCCCTGCCTCCGGGCATCGCAAAAAGGGATTTACCGTCTGGCCTGGAATCGTCCTTGCCCGGTAAACATGATGGATATGAGAGCCTTATTGTAGGTAATGATGTGGTGCTGGTTGAAATAGACACTGGAAAAATTGCAGACATCATCACGGATGCTGTTCTGGGTAATTAGAGCGTAAAACTAAACTAAACTGAACTAAAGCATAACTAAAGCATAACTTGCACCAGAGAGAGACGAGTGAATGAAAAAAGCCATTAATGTTGTTCTACTAAAGTGCGTATGCCTGTTATTTTTTACAGGCCTTGGCGTGTCTGTTCAAGCTGAAGAGGAAACCTATGAACAAGATACTATTCTCAAGGAAGCGGGTGACTTCTTTGGCGGAGGTGCTGAAGGGCTTGCTGATGTTATAGAAAAAATCTTCAAGGACAAGGGAAGGCCAAATGCCTATATCAAGGGGCAGGAGGCCAGTGGTGCCATTGTTATTGGTGCCAGATATGGAGATGGAATGCTGGTTCGTAAAGGAGGGGGATCGGTCAAGGTTCACTGGACTGGACCTACCATTGGCTTTGATGCCGGTGGCAATTTATCCAAGGTTTTTGTGCTCATCTATAATCTGCCAAATACAGAGGCTATATTTCAGAGATTTCCCGCGATTGACGGTAGTTTCTATTTCATAGGGGGGGTAGGGGCAAATTACCACCAGGTGGACAATTTGATATTGGCTCCAATGCGCTTTGGCGCTGGTTTTCGCGCTGGCGTGAACATTGGTTATATGCACTATCGTAAGGAAAAATCCTGGAATCCATTCTGACCACTCAAGTACGCCCTGAGCCTGGAAATTAATATTTGCCAGGAAAAATTTGCCAGGATACTGCAGATTCATGCAATATGAATTAGTATATACCCAGACTACTTGGAAATGCAGGATTCAGAGTTCAGGTAGAAAGTCAGAGCAAGGCGCAACTCGCAGTGAATGACTAGTCCTTCATAAGAGTTGTAACGCGGCACTGGCTTTCTACCTGAGCTCCCGCAGGGCAAGACGAGAAGCAACCATCTTCTTCGTTATAAAACCTTGGACTAGAATGACTAGTCCTTCGGCTTCATGCCTTGAATATAGTTACTTCTCTTCTTGCTGAAACCTGTATTTCCAAGTAGTTTGGGTATCAGCTTCCTGAGTTCCTTAGAACGTGGAACTATAATAATAAAATGGTCAATGGCCGTAATAATAATCTCTTGACGATATAGCAAACCTTGCAGCCGCCGCCGGAGGGCAAAAAATAATGAAAATTGTACTCGCACCCGATTCCTTCAAAGGAAACCTGACATCCCTACAAGTTGCTTCAGCAATCGAAAAAGGCATAAGGAGGGTCATCCCTAATGCAAATTGTATCAAAGTACCAATGGCCGATGGTGGTGAAGGCACTGTCCAGTCTCTGGTTGATGCAACTGGTGGCAAGTTTATCCGCAAAAGAGTTAAAGGCCCGGCAGGCAAACCGGTATCTGCACGTTACGGGATCTTGTCAGACGGTAAAACAGCGGTGATTGAAATGGCTGAGGCTTCAGGCCTGCCGGATGTTGAAGGGACTAAGGACAAAAACCCTATGAAAACAACAACATATGGAACTGGTCAATTAATGATGGATGCAATCAATAAAGGTGCGAACCATATCATTCTCGGTCTGGGTGGATCTGCGACCACAGATGGTGGTGCAGGTATGGCACAGGCACTGGGCATCAGGTTTCTGGACAAGAGAGGCAATGAGATTAAAGAATTAGGTGCTGGCGGCATGTTAAGTAAGGTAGCCAGTATTGATATGAGCGGGTTGGATAGCAGGATGAAGAAGGCCAAGGTGACTGTGGCCAGTGATGTAGAAAATCCTCTTTGTGGCAAAAAAGGTGCTGCACACGTTTTTGGGCCACAAAAAGGCGCAACACCTGCAATGGTGACAAAGCTGGATGCAAACCTGAAACATTTTGCCGGTGTCATCAAAAAAGACCTGCGTAAGGATGTCTTGAAATTAAAGGGTGCTGGTGCTGCAGGAGGTCTGGGTGCAGGTCTGGTTGCATTTACAGGTGCAAAACTCAAGAGTGGTGTCGACATTGTTGTCGAGGCAACTGAGCTGGCAAAATATCTTAAGGGTGCAGATCTGTGTATCACTGGTGAAGGGAGAGTTGATTTCCAGACCGCTTTCGGTAAGACCCCATCGGGTGTTGCCAAGGCTGCCAGGAAACAAAAAGTACAAACCGTCGCCATAGGCGGTGGGATTACAGATGATGCCCGTGGTGTGTTTGAGCATGGTATAGATGGGTTGGCCAGTGCATGCGCAAGAGATATGTCTCTTGAAGACGCCATGGCTAATTCAAAAGCTCATTTAGCGAACGCGGCGGAACGTGTTATACGTTTGGTATTGATTGGCACAAAACTGGCGAAATCAAAACAAAAGCCAAACAGAAAAAGATAATAATTAATACCAAAAGCCTTCATATTTCTATTTTTGACACAGGCCTGCCTTCTTATGAAGGCAGGCCTGTGTCGTTTTTTGATATAATGATCCGATGAAAATTTCCAGATTCGCTTCCCGATTTGATATGAATTCCGGCATCGTCCAGTTGATGGAAGATTTGGGTAGCGCCATGTCAGAAAATAAGGATATGTTGATGATGGGGGGCGGTAACCCCAGTCATATTCCTGAAGTACAGTCATTTTTCCACGATAAAATGCAGCGCGTACTGGATCACCCCGCTGAATTTGCACACATGATTGGTGACTATGATTCTCCCCAGGGCGATAAACCTTTTCTTGAAGCGATTGCAGAATTATTAAAGAAGGAAAATGGCTGGGACATCAGTTCAAAAAATATTGCCCTGACCGCAGGAAGCCAGGCAGGATTTTTTTTACTGTTTAATATTTTTGCTGGTGAGTGTACTGATGGGATTAAAAGACAAATATTGTTACCTATGGCGCCAGAATATATTGGCTACAGTGATGTCGGTTTATCTGATGATATGTTTATTGCCAGGAAACCGGATATAGAGACCTTCGATGATCACACTTTTAAATATTATGTTAATTTTGATGAATTAAATATTGATCAAAATATTGGTGCTATTTGCGTT
>JAIVVP010000234.1:0-3400 GCA_049189775.1 Gemmatimonadota bacterium
CGCAGACAGCATAGACCTTCTGGACAGAGGTCTACACTATGGCGATGGCCTGTTTGAAACCATTGCCGTAATCAATGAGCAACCACTCTGTCTGGATAAACATCTGCAACGATTATTGTCAGGGTGTGCAAGACTAAAGTTCGATTTCGATGATATTGCAATTCTTGAATCAGAAATAAATTCTATTTGTAAAAATATTGATCGAGCCATTCTTAAAATTACCGTCACTGCTGGTGTAGGGGGCAGGGGCTATAATAGAAGCAGCTCAGAATTAAAACCTACACGGCTACTGGCAATACATCCCTGGCCAGACTATCCAGACAATTATTCATCACAAGGAATACAAGTTCATCTGTGTTCCAGCAGATTAGGGCACAATCCCGGACTTGCAGGCATCAAACATCTAAACAGGCTGGAACAGGTATTGGCCCGCAATGAATGGGATGATGCTAATACGATGGAAGGATTGATGCTGGATATCGATGACAATGTCATTGAAGGTACCATGAGCAATCTGTTTATCATTCTTCCTGATAAAAAATTAATTACACCAGATGTTTCTCTCTGTGGTATTGAAGGAATAGTGCGGCAGTATATATTGGATAACTGTGCTGATATTTCTTACACAAGTGATGTGAAAAAATTATCACTGGAGGATGTTTATGCTGCCAGTGAAATGTTCTTTTGTAATAGTGTCGCAGGCATCATGCCAGTGAGACAGTTGGGTGATCATAAATTTTCTTCGCAACTTGCTGCAAATGAGATTAGTCAATTTCTGATCTCACGAGGAGTCATCGCGTCATCGTGAAGCGTGTTTTGTCATGGCTTTTTATCCTGTCATTCATTACAGGCAGTGCGACAGCATGGTGGTTCTGGCATGATATGCAGCAGCAATTAGACTCGCCGATTGAAATTGAAACAGGCACAGCTATTAACTACACCATCAAGCCAGGCATGAACCTGAAATTAATTGGTGAGGATCTGGTACAGCAAGGGATATTGGAACATCCATACTATTTCATACTCGAAGGCCGTCTACAGGGCACTGATTCACAAATCAAGGCAGGAGAATACCTGCTACAACCAGGGACAACGCAACGACAATTGCTAGAGCAGTTCGAAGCAGGGAAGGTCGTGCAACATTCCCTGGCCCTGATAGAAGGCTGGTCGTATAAGGAAATAATGTCCGCGGTAAGTAGTAACGAAGTGCTGATAAAGACCCTGCCTGACACCGACAGCAAAACAGTCATGTCAATATTGGGGTATCCAAATGTACACCCGGAAGGTCGTTTTTTCCCCGATACCTATCATTTCCCCTCTGGCATGACAGATGTAGAATTTTTGCAACGGGCCTATGAACGAATGCTGGAAGTTCTGGATGAAGAATGGCAACAAAAGGCAGAAGGCTTACCCTATAAAAATGCTGATGAAGCATTAATCATGGCCTCCATTATTGAAAAAGAGACTGCGGTTGCCAATGAACGCGCCGCAATCGCCGGTGTGTTTGTTAGAAGGTTGCAAAAAGGCATGAAGTTACAGACCGATCCAACAGTGATTTATGCCATGGGTGAGAATTACAACGGCAATATACGGCGCAAGGATTTAAAAACAGATTCGCCGTACAATACCTATGTAGTTGCAGGCTTGCCGCCAACGCCGATCGCATTGCCCGGTGTCGAAGCAATACATGCAGCACTGCATCCAGAGCAAGGAGAGACTTTGTATTTCGTTGCAAAGGGAGATGGCTCACATTATTTTTCTAAAACATTGAAAGAACATAACCGCGCTGTAGCCAAATACCAATTGGGAAAATAATTTATACATGAACACAAAAGCAAAAGGCCGCTTGATTACACTGGAAGGCATCGAAGGTGCTGGCAAGAGTAGCCACATGCAGTTTATTGCCGAGAAATTGCAACAGGCAGGCAAAGAAGTACTGTTAACACGTGAACCGGGCGGGACGGATCTGGGTGAAGGCATACGTGAGCTTTTGCTTAAAAAAAATGAAGAAGCCATGTTCGAGGAGACAGAATTACTGCTGATGTTCGCAGCCAGGGCGCAGCATGTGCAACAGGTTATTTTGCCGGCGATGGCTGCAGGCAATGTCGTTATTTGCGACAGGTTTACTGATTCAAGTTATGCCTATCAGGGTGGTGGACGAGGAATCTCTATTGAGAAAATTCGTCAGTTAGAGGCCTGGTTATTTTCCGGGGATTTGTCTGGTTTCAAACCTGATCTTACCTTGCTGCTGGATCTGTCTGTGGAAACCGGCTTGTCTCGTGCCAAAGCCAGGGGAGAAGCTGATCGCTTCGAGATTGAAACGGTAAACTTTTTCCAGAATGCGCGAGATACTTTTTTAAACATTGCTCAAGACGAGCCTGGCAGGGTCAAAATCATTGATGCCGAGCAGCAATTAGAAACCGTTCAGTCATCAATTCTGGAAGTGCTGCTTGAGCAAGGCCTGTGTTAAGTTAATGAAAGCATATCGATGAAACCATATTCCTGGCAAACCGAGAACTGGAACAAGCTACAGCTGGCAAATCAGGCAGGCAGGATGACACATGCTGTTTTGTTTACTGGCCCGGTTGGCATAGGCCTGGAACATTTTTCTAAATGTCTGACAGCAGGCTTGTTGTGTGAAAATTCAGATGCTGATGCGCACGCCTGTGGAGATTGCCGTTCATGTAATCTGATCAAGGGCGAGAGTCACCCGGATCTGGTGCAGGTGGCCGGTGCGCGGCCGGACCTCGACCAGGGTCGCGCCTTCGAGCTGCTCGAACACGGCCGGGTCAATCAGCCCGAGGCGCATCTGGATAACCGGGATACCCAGTTGCTCGGCCAGAGTGTTGAGGAAGACATCCTCGCTAACCCAGCCCTTGCTGACCACGATGTGACCGAGTCGCTTACCGGTTTTCTGTTGCAGGCTGATCGCTTCTTCGACTTTCTCCCGCGTGAGCGGCCCGCGATTGACCAGCCGTTCACCCATGCGAATGGTTTCCGGCATCACGGTTAGCGGTTGATCGGCCTCGGTTTTATCAATATTGAAGCTGTTGACGATATCGACGACCCGATCCACACCGGTAACGCGGAAAATATCACGAATCAGCGGCTTGGTATTGGTGAGCTTGATCCAGCCACCGTTCTTGAGCAGTCCGTGATGCATATCCAGCAACAGTTCGAGGGCTTTACTGTTCACCAGCGACACGCTGACCATATCGACGATCAGTTGTATCTCGTTAGCGGCTATCGATTCTTCGATGGCAGCAGCAAGCGCATCCAGTGATTCCTGATCGACCAGGTTGCCGCGCGGAAATAAATGCGTCATGTTACCCACCCGGTTTTTGCTCACCACGGTCGGCGACAGGCTGTCTTCTATGTTGACGACATTAATTTCAGACAT
>JAIVVP010000235.1:0-3388 GCA_049189775.1 Gemmatimonadota bacterium
GGGGAAATTCTAAAAGCACTGGAGAAAAGAAGACTAAAACCACGGCAAGATAAAACAGGTGAATATAATAAAAGCCCCTTAAGTGAACTCGATCAGACGCTGATTACGGAAAAGGCCAATTTCACAGCTGTCAGGGCCAAGCTGGATGATCTGAAAAGAAAACAGAGCCATGAGTTTGACAGGCCTGGTATTGCCAGAAAACGTTTGATCAGTGCACAACAAAGACAACATGAACTGGAAATAGAATATGAATCTCTTTCAACATCAGAAACAGATCCTGTCATTCTGGAATCCGGAACCTGGTTGATATTGGGTGAGTATGATTCCCTGAGAACAGAAATCAAGATGCTGGATCAGGAGTTGCTCAGCCAACCTATGAGACTAGAACTACTCCAGGCAAAAACAGAGGAGACCAGATTTAGTTTGTCTCTGATTGAAAAGGACATCGATTTCATCGAAAGCATTATCAGTGTGCGAAGAAAAACTGAAGCCCAGGAAGCATTGAGTGAAGCAGAAAAAGCATTGGAGGAAATTGAATCCTCTGATGAAGAATCTGCTCATAAGGCCGTTCTGAAAATGGCAACGGCAAATGCCGATCTCAGTATTTACGCATCATCAATAGCAGAGAAGCTGGATACTATCATTGCTTCCAACCGTTCTTTAAGCAAAAGCAACGTATTGTTTCAGGAAGATTTAAAAAGAACCCAGAAACAGATTGAAGTTGCCGGATTTAGCCAGAACCTGGGTAATGTTCTGTTAAAGAAAAGGAGAAAATTGCCCAGCACATCTGAATATTCGCGTCTCGTAGGGAATTTTAACAATGAAATTGCCGATATGATGCTGGCACAGCTGCAGCATCGGGATGAGAAAAAACAATTGAAGCAGGGTGAACGATACCTAGAGGAACTACTGGAACCCTATAAACAGCAGGAGCGTGAACAGATAAGAAAAGACATAGGGCCTCTTATAGAAACGAGACAAAAATTATTACAAAGGGCGCTTGAACTGGAAATTACTTATCTTCGTACACTTGACGAGATGGTAATAACCTACCAACAGATGCAGGATACCGTTGGCACCTATAAAAAGTTACTGGATGAAAGGTTGATATGGGTTAAAAGTAGCCGCATTGTCGGACTTGGCCTGATTACATCCATTCCTGATGATGTAAGAAAATTACTCGACTTAAAGCCATGGCTCAACAACAGTTTTGCGATCATAAAAAAACTGTCTGAATCAATCTGGTTTATCCTGGCCCTGCTCATCGCTGGCCTGATCAAGGTAAAACAAAACAGTATCCTGCAGTTGATCGAGAATACCAGAATCAATATCCATAAACCGAGCCGTGACCGCATGGACTATACATTTCATGCCCTGTTACTTTCAGTTCTCTTGGCTCTGCCCATATTCATGATTGCAGGCATGGCTGGATGGGAAATTCAAAATATTGACGAAGCCACACTACATACAAAAGCCCTGGCCAGGGCATTGCTTATCTTCGCCGTTTACTGGTTTTATTTTAGACTCCTGTGCACTATCTGTAGAGAAAAAGGATTGGCTGATTCTCACTTCCGTTGGCCTGAAGCAAGTTTACAATTACTACGTTCCGTCATTAACCGCTTCACCATAGTCACCAGCTTACTGTTATTCCTGTTGGTATTACTGATCAGACTTGACGACGAAAGTCTTGGCGGTAGTCTCGGTTTGATTGTATTTATCGCGTTCTGGGGCATTAACTCGATTTTAATATACCGGATATTCGATCCGATCAATGGTGTTGTTTCACCTCTTTTCTTGCAAGGTACCCAATCGCCAGGCTGGAAACTGGCCCAGTTCACACGATTTTCTCTGACAACTTTCTCATCAGCCCTGATTTTATTTTCCCTGCTTGGATATATCTATGGAACATTAGTGCTTGGGACTGCACTGATTTTGACTATCGCCTTCATGTCAGGTGTTCTCCTGTTACAACAATTGTTGCTGCGGTGGCTGTATATTAATCACCGTAGACTCGCCCTGAAGGCAGCACTGGAAAGACGTGCTGAATTACAGCAAAAACTCATGGAACAGGAAGACCCGGAGATAAAAGCTATATCAGAAGAATTCGGAGATATTGCAGAAGAACCGGAAATAGATCTCGCCGCTATTGGTGAAGACAGTCGCGAGTTGTTAAATGTATTCATTATGATCATGGCGTTCTGGGGGCTATGGGAAATCTGGGCCAATATCATGCCGGCATTTACCCTGCTCGATAACATTAGCTTCTGGAATCGCCTGGAGATAATCGATGGCGAAGAAAAATTTTCGCCGGTTACCCTCGGTAATATTATATTCGCTTTGTTCGTTACATTTATCATTTATATGGCTGTTCGAAAACTACCGGCACTGATGGAAATAATCCTGTTACAAAGGCTGGATATTTCACCCGGTAGTCGGTTTACAATCAAGACCCTGATCAATTACGCGCTGATACTTATCGGCATACTTTGGATATCTAATCTAATAGGTATTAGCTGGACAAAGGTCCAGTGGCTGGTTGCCGCGCTCAGTGTGGGTATAGGTTTTGGGCTTCAAGAGATCATCGCCAACTTTATCTGTGGAATAATTATTCTGTTTGAAAGACCGATTCGTATTGGTGATGTGGTTACCATTGGTGATACCGATGGTGTAGTCACCCGCATTCAGATACGAGCGACCACTATACGCAACTGGGATAGAAAAGAACTGCTGGTTCCCAACAAGGAATTTATTACAGGTCGCTTACTTAACTGGTCGCTGACTGATCGCGTATCCCGCATTAAATTTCCAATCGGTATTGCCTATGGCAGTGATGTTGATCTGGCTATGAAACTCGTCGAAGAAGCGGCGAAAGAAAACAGCAATGTTCTGGATGAACCTGCACCTTATGTCTCGTTTGAAGAGTTTGGTGACAACTCGTTGCTGCTCTATCTTCGTTGCTTCATCGAATATAACGATAACAGGGTACAGACCATTACTGGCCTGCATAAGGCCATTGACAAAAAGTTCCGTGATGCCGATATAAGTATATCTTTCCCACAGAGAGACATTCATCTGGATACTTCGACGCCACTGGAAATTAATCTCCGCAAGGACACTTAATCAAAACGATGTGCCGTGCCCGCTAATAACTACGGTACGATGTGCCATACTCATTATGACCACGGTGCAATGGTAAATCTGTTTCTATTGACTGGAAGGTTGCTTCAGCTGTCGCCGTACTTCAAGTTCCTTGAGTGAACGTTTATAAGCGACATAGTGTTGAAATATATTTCCTACATATTCAACAGGTTCTCGTCCAATTTTGGATGCAGCAACGTATTCCACATTTTTAAACCATTTGTCTGGATCCAGGCCACGACTTTCTGCT
>JAIVVP010000236.1:0-3361 GCA_049189775.1 Gemmatimonadota bacterium
TCAACAAAGGTGTCATCAAGAATAATGACCTGCTCATTACAGCACCGGGCTTTAAGGTTAATGGCGGTGTTGACAAAAAAGATACGCTTGGGAATCTACGCAATAATACAATTAAATATGATCTAAGTGTTGCTGTGGTTGAAGAAAGTACTACGCGAGGAACAGAAAATTATAATATTGGCGGCTATGCGATTCCAATCAGGTGCCGTGGTTCACTAGATGACCTTGCCGGGGCCTGTGCCCCCGATTATGGCAAGCTACTGGGTGTGGCCGTACAAAAAGGCGCACTCGACAAAGTCGGAGAAATGATTGGTATAGATCTTTCTGGTCAAAAAAAGTCGACGACAGAAACAACGACACAGCCAAAGACCACGCAGCCACCGGCAACGACACAACAGCCAAAAAGTGAACCGAAAGATCCGGTTCAGGATTCAGTGGACAAGGCACTTAAAGACGTCTTTGATAAAATATTCTAGTGATTCCCTGATTACTGATATTTTAATTACCAGTGAACAGCTAGATTTATAGTGAACGGTCAATTTTCAGATCAATTGCTTGCCTGGTTCGATAGTTATGGCAGACACGATCTGCCCTGGCAACAGCAACCTGAGCCCTATCACGTATGGCTTTCCGAAATCATGTTGCAACAAACGCAGGTGGCAACAGTCATTCCCTACTACAATCGTTTTCTTCAGAGATTTCCTACGATCAAGTTACTGGCGAATGCAGACATCGATGATGTTTTGAGTCACTGGGCGGGCCTTGGATATTATGCGCGTGGGCGGAACCTGCATCGTGCTGCAAAAATAATTTGTGATGATTATTCTGGCGATCTTCCCGCGGATAAAGAACAGCTCCTGACACTACCGGGTATTGGACGTTCAACTGCTGGCGCAATCATGGCGCTGGCTTTCAAACAACACGATGCCATCCTTGATGGTAATGTGAAACGGGTACTGTGCCGTTTTTATGCGGTGAACGGTTGGCCAGGGGAGTCAGCGGTAGAAAAGCAGTTATGGCAACTGGCGGAAGGACTTACGCCAGAAATAAATGTTGCCCGATACACGCAGGCGATCATGGATCTGGGTGCAACCGTTTGTACTCGTAGCAGGCCACAATGCGATATTTGTCCGGTAGCATCAGGGTGTCTTGCCAGGAAACAGGAATCACAGGACAAATATCCAGGCCCCAAACCGAAAAAAACTATCCCCTTGCGTGAAACTGTTTTTCTTTTACTGGAAAACAGGAAGGGTGAAATATTGTTTGAAAAGCGTCCTGCAACAGGGATATGGGGGGGTCTATGGTGTTTCCCGGAGTGCTCACCTGATGACGATGTTGAAGAATGGTTATTGGCCAATACAGGATTCAGTGGTTCTATCATCCAGAAATTATCAATCATCAAACACAGGCTGACGCATTTTCGCATGGAGATATTGCCTGTCCATTTAAAAGTGAAACAATGTAATAATGTCAAAGGAATGGGGGAGCAACAGTGGTGCTCGTCAGGTGATGCCTTGAAGTGTGGTGTCCCTGCACCAGTCAGGAATTTATTACTGGCAATGTCAGAATAACGGTTAAATAACTCGGGTATTGAATGTAAGAGGTAACTAATGAGCAGGATCGTACAGTGTGTAAAACTGAATAAAGAAGGAGAAGGGCTTAAGTTTGCGCCTTATCCCGGCGAGTTGGGTAAAAGAATCTATCAGAATGTCTGCCAGGAGGCCTGGTCAGAATGGTTGGGACATCAAACCATGCTAATCAATGAATACCGTTTAACGCCGATTGAACCAAAGGATCGTAAATTTCTGGAAGAAGAAATGGAAAAATTCTTTTTTGGTTCTGGTTCAGAGCGACCTGATGAATTCGTTGCGCCTGAGGAATGATTCGACAGGTAGCTTATAGACTTGACGAATTGGGCTAAGGTCTGTTTAATACGCGCTCTTTGATATCACCTGATTAATGGCCAGGTAGCTCAGTCGGTAGAGCAGAGGACTGAAAATCCTCGTGTCGGCAGTTCGATTCTGTCCCTGGCCACCATTTCTTTAATAGATATATCTTTCAAATCTATAATCGTTTTGATTGTAGTTTAGCTGAATCGAACTGTAGCAGTTTTCAATTCTGGTCGCTTTGGACTTCCCGTCCGCACGCGACACTTGCGCATCCATGCGACGTTCATGGCCACCATTTAATTTAGTGACTTAGTGCCTTCACGAAAAACTAATTTTGGTAATTGTATTGTTTTATGGGGCATGCATAGTCAATACAGGCTCCATACCGATTCCCCAGAGGAAAACTGTGACGGCCAACATACCGACCAAACCAATCATGCCCACCATAAGCACCGCGCTGGAAAAAACGAATCCGCGGTCTTTGGAAATATCCATCATGGCAGGAATCCCGGTATAGAGTAAGAACACTGTATAGGCTGTAGCTGGCAAGCCGACGACCAAATTTAGCCACAGTACGGGATTCAATTGCATGAAACCCACTAAGAACAGCGGTGTCGGAATATAGGCAGCCAACCTGATGCAGGTGGGCAGGGATGGATCCGAACCATAGGTTTTAGCCATCCAGTGAACCATCCAGCCAACGGAGAAAACCGCAACCTGAATTATCGTGTAATACATAATAGCGATAATCGCTGCGCTATCCTCTGTTATCCGCACTGGCTCACCCGCGCCAATTGTCCATCCCGTCTGGGTTGTACCGATATATCCACATATAGCAGGGATCAGACCCAGGATGAGTGCCGGAACCATGGCAGCGAGCATATTTCCTTCATCCTTGTGGATTTCTTCCCACGTAGTAATTGGGCGGAGAAATAGCCCCGTAACACGGTATATAAACATTACAATCCCCCTTGATAATCACATCATAGTCTGAACAGTTTAACTTGAAAAAGTCTTTCTGACATTATTTATGGCAGATCAAATAGTACTGGTCCGGGTTTTGTTATTCTTAAAAATCCGAATAAGCTAAATATACATCGGTAATCTCTTAATTGTACATACACTTACATTGTTATGATTGCTTGCAACGGGTATCTGGTTTAAGTCATTGGTATTGCTTAAATGTATATTTCAAATTGCGCCCAACGTTTTTTCAAGTTTCAATATTTCGCTATCCTGTTTAGCCGAAAGTAGGCAAACCTTTGTTCCTGGTTTGTTGGCGTAATGTGTGTCTCTGTTTTGGTCTCTACTAACTCGAATCCTGTTCCTAACTCTGCCATTAGTTTTTCTGCATCATATTGGACAATATCCAGGCCACTACATTTTTCAGGCCCACCGATTGCGAATGTTGCAATAATAATATGTCCATCTGGTTCCAGCGCACGGTTCAGTACCTTAAGGTAATTTTCTCT
>JAIVVP010000237.1:0-3351 GCA_049189775.1 Gemmatimonadota bacterium
GAGAGAATCAGCCATGGCTGTTCAAAAAAGTAAAAAATCCACTTCCCGTAGAGGCATGAGACGTGCTCATGATTCGCTCAATGCAGCAACATTGTCTATTGAGCCAAATACAGGTGAAACACATAGACGTCATCATGTCAGTGCAGACGGTTATTACCGTGGTAATCAAGTCGTAGAAAATAAAGAAGATTTAGATCTGGATTAATTAAACCCGGACTGTTAGTTTTTAACAACTACTCAGTCTGCCATCATCTTTAATTCTGTCTGCCAGATGTATGTTGACCGGGCAGCTTATGTTTCCACATTAATGAGGTTATTTTGGACGTCACCATAGCGCTAGATGCCATGGGTGGTGATCACGGGCCAACCGAGATTATTCCCTCCGCACTCCATGTATTGAGTAAGCACGATAACCTGCATCTTGTCCTGGTTGGTCAGGAAGAAATTCTATTAAAGGTACTCGCAGAAAATAATGCAGTACCCAATGAACAGATCAGCGTTAAACATGCATCTGAAACAGTAGAGATGCATGAACTCCCCTCCATGGCATTGCGTAAGAAAAAAGATTCATCAATGCGTATTGCCATTAATATGGTTCAGGACGGCGAGGCACAAGCCTGCGTCAGTGCTGGTAATACAGGTGCCTTGATGGCTATATCCAGGTTTGTCCTGAAAATGTTGCCGGGAATTGATCGGCCTGCTATCTGTTCCACCATGCCAGCCCTGGAACGACATACACACCTGCTTGATCTGGGGGCAAATGTCGATTCAAGCTCGGAACAATTATTACAGTTTGCACTAATGGGATCCGAATTGGCCAGTGCTACTGAAAATATTGATAATCCAACCGTTGCATTATTAAACATTGGCTCTGAAGAAATGAAGGGCAATGATCGCGTCAAGCTTGCCGCTACACTTTTGACTGCCAGTCATCTTAATTATGTTGGGTTTGCCGAAGGCACAGATATCTATAGCGGAAAATTTGATGTGATTGTGTGTGACGGATTCGTCGGTAATATCGCACTAAAAGCAAGTGAAGGCGTAGCAGAACTGATGAGCCAACACGCAAAAAACACCTTCCAGAAATCTTTCTATGGAAGATTAGCTGCATTGGTGACCATGCCGGTACTCAGGGATATTCGCCGTAAGCTCGATCCTCGACGTTATAATGGCGCAAGTTTATTAGGACTCAGGGGAATCGTTGTGAAAAGTCATGGCAGTGCCGACAAGCTATCGTTTGCACATGCCATCGAAGAAGCTATTGTCGAAGTTGAGAAAAATGTCCCTGAAAGGATCAGCGCCAAGCTTGAAAAGTTACTGGCAGAGAGTGACCCGGCTTGATTTATTCCAGGATCGCAGGCACGGGTGGCTATTTACCAGAGCGTATTATGGAAAATACCGAGCTGGAACATATGGTGGACACCTCTGATGAATGGATTAAGAGCAGAACAGGTATTCACAAAAGACACATTGCCGGTGAAAATGAAACCACCTGTGATCTTGCCGAACAAGCGGCGCGACTGGCAATGGAAGCTGCTTCAGTAACAGCCGATGAAATTGATTTAATCATTGTTGCAACAACCACACCTGACCTGATTTTCCCCAGCACCGCCTGTTTGTTACAAGAACGTCTGGGTGTCAGTGGCACGGCTGCCTTTGATGTGCAGGCGGTATGCACCGGCTTCATTTACGCACTCAGTATCGCTGATAAATTTATAAAAACAGGCGCTGCTACAAAAGCCCTGGTGGTTGGTGCAGAAACTTTATCCAATATCATTGACTGGACAGACAGGGATACCTGTGTGCTATTTGGCGACGGTGCAGGTGCTGTTGTACTGGAAGCAAGTGAACAGCCAGGAATCATCTCGACATTTCTACATGCCGATGGACAACACAAGGATTTATTAAAAGTCCCTGCAGGCATCTCGACAAATTATGCCTCAGTTAAAGATGGTACTGCGTATATAGAGATGCAGGGCAATGAAGTATTCAAAATGGCGGTAAACACGCTGGGCAGAATCGTTGATGAAACCCTGGCAGCAAACAATCTGGATAAGCATGATATAGATTGGCTGATACCCCATCAGGCCAATACCAGGATCATCTCGGCGACTGCAAAAAAACTTGATATGCCTATGGACAAGGTTGTTGTAACGGTGGATCAACATGGCAATACCTCGGCAGCCTCCGTGCCATTAGCTTTGGATGAGGCAGTAAGAGATGGAAGAATACAACGTGGTGATAAACTCCTGTTAGAAGCTTTTGGTGGTGGATTTACCTGGGGTTCAGCCCTGATAGATTACTAGTAATCCTCGAGTATTAATTACCTGTCCGAATAAACATAATCTGTTTGGTTTTTCTTTCCCTTCTCTTTGTGAATAGATCTGTAGTTCCAAGTTCATTGGTTATTCACATGCACGCCATATATAATGGGTTTCATGACAAAATCGTCAACAATCTTCCATTGCTATGGCCACCAGCACTAAAGCATCACAGTCTCCAGAAAATAAGCCACGGGAACAGAGTAAATCTGCCTCTGTTAGCACAAGCGTAGCAAGCCCAAAGGCGAGTGTTTTAAGTCCTGAACTGGCCGAAGCATGGTTATCCTGGCAGTGTCAGATGTTGTCGGGCACCGTCAGGGGCAAGCTATATCACGCATCAGAAGGTAAGTCACTTGGCTCTGTTCTGGCAATCTGGCCAGAATCAGGAGAGGGAGAACAGTATCTCGATGACGCTGCAAATGAGGCGCTAACTTCTGGCAAAGGTACTGTGCACACCCGAGTGCAATATGGTCCGGGTGATAAGCGTATTGCCGATATAATTTCCTGTCCATTACAGGTTGAAGGGCAAGTCTTCGCCGTAGTCTCGGTTATGTTATCCACACGTGCTGATTCACAGCATCAGGCCGTATTACAATTATTACAGTGGGGTGGTCTGTGGATGGATACCCTGGTTCAACAGCGAGATGTTAGCAGTATTAACCTGCAAGTCATGAGCACAATGCTCAGCGAAGACAAACTCGATGCAACGGTGCTGGCCTTGAGTAATCTTCTGGCTGAACGGTATGTCTGTGAACGAGTTGCTATTGGCTTGCGTAAGGGCATAACTATCAAACTACAGGCCATGTCACATGTGACACATGTTGATTCACGTACGCAGCTGGTACGTGGCATAGAATCAGCAATGGAAGAGGCCGTGGATCAGGACCAGTTAATGGTCTATCCCGGTAATGACCATGATAAGAAATTGGGGACATGTCGTGCTCATCAGGATCTGGCCGGACAAAGGAATGTCACGGTTTGTACGATCCCTTTGCGTGGTCGTTCAAAGCTTATTGGCGCGATAACCCTG
>JAIVVP010000238.1:0-3346 GCA_049189775.1 Gemmatimonadota bacterium
ACGATTTTGGCAGTGGCTTGGGTTCGTTCTCGAGTTTGAAAACGCTACCGGTGGATTACCTGAAGATCGACGGGGCGTACACGTGCAATCTAAGTTCCGATCAGATCAACCAGGAAATGGTTTCGGCAATGATAAAACTGGCAAGGACTCTGGAGTTTCGTGTCATTGCCGAACAGGTCGAGCAACAGGAAGATTTCGACTGGCTGCGCGAGGTCGGTGTGGATTTCGTTCATCGTGTCGGCCCGGGCGGCACCTATTCGATGCCCGCAATCATGGGCGGAGGTGGCGCAGTCTTCGACGCCGATGGTGACGGAGTATTGAGCGGCGAAGAAAAAGAACAGGCGCTTTTGCGGCTTATAAAACGCATTTCTCCTGAAACTGTTTGGGATCTAGGGAGTAATACCGGACGCTTTAGCCGAATTGCAATCGCTGCGGGAGCCACAAACGTGATATCCTGGGATATCGACCCCGCTTGTGTAGAACAAAATTACAGGACAGTAATTGATTCTAAAACAACGAATATATATCCTTTGTTACTGGATTTAACAAACCCTGTCCCAGCAATTGGTTGGAACAATAAAGAACGCTTTTCTTTTAAAGAAAGGGGTCCTGTTGATGTAACTCTGGCTCTGGGTTTAATCCATCACCTGGCTATATCTAACAATTTACCACTGGATATGATTGCACAATTTTTATCAGAAATAACTTTTACACTTATTATTGAATTTGTTCCAAAATCAGATAGCCAGGTAAAAAAATTACTTAGAAATAGAAATGATATTTTTAATAATTATGATATTAATAACTTCGAACTTATCTTTTCTCAATATTTTAAGACTTTAGAGAAACGGCCAATAGATAATACAGACAGAACACTATACCTTATGCAAGTATCGTAGATTATCGTTACTAGCTACAGTATAAGTCTTCGCACATTGATATTATTTTTAGCAGAATTGTGTACCATAGACACAGCAGCATATTAAAATCGGGTCCTCAAACTAATGGCCAACAAAGATATTCAGATTGCGCTTGCACAGATCAATTTATGTGTAGGAGGTATTGAGAAAAATACACTTAAGATCATTAAAAATATTTGCCTGGCAAAAGAACAATATCAGGCAGATATTATTATATTTCCTGAATTGGCAATTACATCATACCCGCCTGAAGATTTATTACTCAGACCAGCCTTACACCTACAAATCAAAAAATCATTAAAAGATATATGCGATGTAGCTCACGGAATTGATGTCATTATCAGTTACCCCCTGTTGTCAGAAGACAAGCTGTACAATAGTTGTAGTCTCGTAAGAGATGGAGAAATAAAAGAGACCTATCATAAACATTTATTACCAAATTATGGTGTCTTCGATGAGAAAAGATATTTTGAACCCGGGAATGAGATAGTAATTTTCGATCTGCATGGTGTTCCTGTTGCATTAAGTATTTGTGAAGATATATGGGAAGAAAGATCCTGTCAGGAGGCAAAGGATGCGGGTGCAAAACTGATGATCAATATTAATGCATCGCCATATCACTCCGGAAAAGCGCAAATAAGGGAAAACCTCCTCAAATTACGTGTGCAGGAATCAGGTCTGGATATCATTTACACCAACCTTGTTGGTGGTCAGGATGAGCTTGTGTTTGACGGAGACTCAATGGCTATAAACAATAAAGGAAAGATTGTTTTCCGGGCACCACAATTTACAGAAGATCTTTATCTTATAAGATATTCAGAAACACATGATGAAAGATTCTCTGTTCCTGATGGTTACACTTACTCTGCATTATCTGAGATGGAAAGTATCTACAATGCACTGGTCCTGGGAGTAAAAGACTATGTGCAGAAAAATGGTTTCACTGGCGCCGTTATCGGTCTTTCCGGCGGGATTGATTCTGCATTGACCCTTGCCATCGCTGTTGATGCACTGGGTGCCGATAATGTCGAGGTATTAATAATGCCTTCGCAATATACGGCATCTATGAGCAATGAAGATGCACAAACCCAGGCTGAAACCCTTGGGGTAAAGTTCAGCATCATCCCCATCGGCGAGGCATTTTCAGCATTCAACAATCTTCTCCATGAACGCTTCGCAAACAGTCCTGCAGATACAACGGAAGAAAATATCCAGGCTCGATGCCGCGGTATATTACTCATGGCCATTTCTAACAAGACTGGAAAACTGGTGCTTACTACAGGCAATAAAAGTGAAATGTCAGTCGGCTATGCCACGCTCTACGGAGATATGGCCGGTGGTTTTGCCCCTTTAAAAGACATTCCCAAGGTAATGGTTTTTGAGCTGGCAAAATGGAGAAATGAGAAACAACAGATTATTCCTCAACGTGTCATTGATCGCCCCCCCAGCGCAGAACTCAGAGAAGATCAAAAAGACGAAGATTCTCTACCACCATATGAAACCCTTGACCCTATACTGGAAAGATATATCGAGCTGGATCAGAGTCCTGCTGAAATTATCGAATCAGGATTTGATACTGAAATCGTAAAACAGATTGTCTCAATGGTCGATCGAAATGAATATAAACGTCGTCAGGCTGCCCCGGGAGTAAGGATCAGCAAACGCGCATTCGGTCGAGACCGAAGATACCCTATCACTTCAGCTTACAAAGAGGACTAGAGGGAAAAGATTTTATTGAAGACGCACTTCTCTTACTTCATAAATCCCGGGGTGGTTCGGATAATTTAATTCAAGTACACGTAATGCATCTTCAGATAATTCATTCAGCTCCATTATCTTGTAGGCTTTTGCCATAATTACCAGTGCCTCAGGTATTGAAGGTGTACGCGCGTACTTCTCAACCACATATCGGGCCCGATTGGCCGCTGCAACATATGCACCTCGACGCATATAATATTGTGCGACATGAACCTCATGTTCCGCCAGGATATTTCTAAGATGCTTCATCCTTAGCTTGGCATCTTCTGCATATTGACTATCCGGATAACGATTTACTAAATCAGAAAAATCCTCAAACGCCCACAAGGATGAAGCAGGATCGCGCTGCGACTCATCAAGTGGCAGAATCCTTTCGGTAAAACCCTTACCGCGTTGCATATTCGCCAGGCCTTTTAGATAATAGGCATAATCTACATGAGCATTTTGAGGGTAAAGTTTAATGAAACGCTCCGCAGTTGACACACATGCATCAGGTTCATCATTCTTGAAGTAGGCATAAGCCAAATCCAGAATTGCCTGTTGACCATAAGTACCAAATGGAAATCTTGCCTCCAGCTTTTCATACAGCTCCACTGCCTTTTCATAACTACCGGAATCAAGCGCACCGCGTGCTTCTGCATACAATCTTTCTGCAGGCCATAGCTCTG
>JAIVVP010000239.1:0-3345 GCA_049189775.1 Gemmatimonadota bacterium
GTAGGCGCATCAAACGAATTCTCAAACCAGGAACTTACAGCCGGATGAAACTGCGCGGACAGGTTGCTGGATGTGATTTCAGAAGACACACCATGATTGTAGACCAGGCTTTCTCAAAAGCCGATAACCTACAAAGAATTTTTACAATCACCACTGTGTAGGACGTTGTCTGATGCATTAATCAGATTTTGTCTGATGCACCAATCAGTTTCTGTCTGATACCGCTTACCATCACCAGACCCTAGACTTCTTGTGAGAGGAAATACGTGGGAAGCGTGATGAATCTGATGCCAGATAAGAAGGGCTTTTTACAGGGGCAATTAGTAGATGACTACTTGGTTTACCCCTTGTCTTCTGCACTGCAATTTCCGGGAATTTCCAAACTGGCAATCACTTTAATAACGGAGTGATTTCTACAACTGAGTTAGTCCATGCACATTAAAGTAAGGAGTAGCAAAATGTTATTATTTAGCTTTAAAAAACTCACCAGGAGCATTGTACTTATTGGTGGAGCATCAATTGCCATGGTTGCAATTGCAGGAGTGTTGCTTTTTACTCCTCCCGAAATGCTGTCTGAGAATAGCTCGGCCAGTAAAACCAAACTCGTTCGTATGGGAAGTGGCTGGCTGGTTTCCGCTTATGGTGATGCAGCTGGACTTGATGTCTATGACACCAAAGCAGACGCCGTGAGACTGGCTCGCGATATTTTTGTAACAGTGTGTCATCCAGCTTATAGCGCGAGTCAGTGTAGTTACGTATCTGACTGGAGCGTACCTATTAATATCTCCAATACGGCTGATTTAACCAGTATTTCAACGAATTGGAATGAACATGATGTTCCGGATGCGGGTGCAACTCCTTTTTACGGGGATTCCGGCAAGCCAAATATTTTTGTTTCCGGCAACTTTGCTGTCGTCAGCTGGACAGATAAGTATTGCCCGGGCGGTGCACAGAGAATGATTAGCTATAATGAGCGTGAAGGAATAACTGTACCGTTTTCCTGTGTATATGTGGCTTATACCAATAATGTTGCTGGTTCAGATTGGAATACGCTGCAACTCACCGATGGAGAGCGGGATGCTAAATCAGACTTTAATAAAGGTGTCGTAGTGGATGCCTTAGTGGATGATGAATATGTAAAGACTGCAAAATGGAGCATTTCCTGGCAGGAAGACCCTCATGGTTTGCAACTTGGCGGTGCTGAAGGATCAGGTGATGGTGCTTCAGGAGCGACGGTTACCCATGGTACAGATATCTGGTATACCTATACGACAGATCTTATGTATCTTCCCTGGGCAACACCGGTAAGAATCTCTGATAACTATACTAATGATGGTGAGGGTGGTAATACCAGCCCGATTTTTCATCCAGATGATCCAGTTAATGAAATCATAAATCTGGAACGTGGTAATACCGGTGCAGCAAGACCTAATCTTATGCTGGTCGGCGGCAGCATTCCACCCATAGCCGTGATTGCCTATGAAGAGAGCAAAGGGGCAGAAAGACTGGATTCGGGTAAATTTATCCGCTATCACGAATTTGCTTTTGACTCTCCTCCGGTATCTGAAGTTCCATATGAAAATGGAGAACCTGGCTGTATCATCAGTGATCCACTTGAAAACAGTCGCCGTGTGCGTTTTGTCAGCCAGGCATTTTCATCTCCAAATAGATTGAGAATGGGAGTATTCTGGAGACAGGGCCTGCCAACTGAAGGTGGACCAGGCGATATTATGGTTCGTTTTGGATTTGGGGAGGAGGCTACAACATCAGGCCTAATCGGTCTGAGACCAGAAGATATGCTGCCTGCGGTAGATGCCAATTGTAGAGTATCAGACTATGCAGTTGCCAGGGAGCTTGTCAATACACCGGCAAATAATATCAGTAGTAATACCGTTCCATGGTCACCAATAGTTTGTAATGATTGTGTCGAACCACCAGTTCCAGCCCTTCCACCTGACAATGCACTTGATGACACCACTTATGAAAATCCCTATGAAGATGCCAGAGCACATCGTGCCGCAATTGTTGGGGACGACTTCTATATTGGATATTCCTATGCGAAAGACTGGGCATTAGCAACATATACCGATCTGGACAATTACAACTTCTGGATACGTCATTATAATGCAGCGTCTGGTGGTACCTGGACTGTTGCGAAAAACATCTCAAATATAGCTGCTGTTGATAAAACCCATGTTAAAGAACCCCGTTTAGTGAAAACTCCGGGTAGTGGTATGGGTTGTGCAGATCCTCTAGATCCCTCATATCCCGAAAACTGTCAGGATAAAAGTACTTTCTTTGTGGCCTGGGGAACAGAGTCAAACGTCTATTCACATGTCGATAGCTCTGTGGAAGGTGATATCAGCTATTCCCGTACCACGGATAAAGGTGTAACTTTTGAAGAGCCACCTGTTATTGTTCCGGGTATTGGAATTAACAATAGATTTGAATCACAGCTGCGTCCTTCACCTGCAGGAAATATCCTCTGGTCTGTCTGGAATGAAGCAGATAACACTAATGGTGGAACACATGCCATGTTAAGTGTATCGGATGAGACTGATGAGATGGTGTTTATACCATCACCACCACCTGGAGATGTAACACCTCCATTACCCGGTGAAGCTAGCTATTATGATGTCAGTCTTAATAGTTTTGAATTTCCAGGAAATGCCAAGTTTGGCACTACCAAGAATTTCACTTCTATTATCAGGAATAACGGCCCCGATGTTTCAGATGCGGGAATCCTGACTATCAAAGGCTACGTGGATGAAGATGACGAACCTTTATACACAATCACTGCAGAATACGAATCCTTGGCATTGGATGAAACTGAAGTGGTGATACAGTGGACGGCTCCTGATAAAGCGATGGTGATCGACTGGGTAGCAACTATTGTGAGTAGTCAAGACACCAATCTTGACAATAACACTCAGTCTGGCACTACAATTGTTAAAGAATAAACTGAACTTTAACGAGTAAAATCGGCATATTATGTCGCAGGGGGAACTCATCACGACCAGGATGAGTTCCCCTTTTTTATCATGAGAGGGAATAGCCTCCATTTAACCCACAGATCCATTATGCATAAGACAATGTCCCAGATCAGGCGGCCTGCAGGTCAGGCGGGTTAAAATCAGAGTTTGTCTGATTGTGAGCCCCCTTGTTATGGGTTATTTATTCAACTACAAACATGGAAAAGAGCCTGCACTTTAACGGTTACGCAATGCATGAGAACACACAATTAAACCAGGTTACCTGGGAACTGATGTCCCAATCGGGACAGGTGTTTTTTTCTTCCCTGGTGGAGCACCTGGCGACAGTGCTGGGTATGCGGGTCGCCTTTAT
>JAIVVP010000240.1:0-3308 GCA_049189775.1 Gemmatimonadota bacterium
TGACTTGTGAGTGTAAAGCAGGTCTGAGTAATAGATCTTCAGGTGGGTAAGCGGTGATAGCCAGTTCGGGAAATATAATAATATCTGCCTGACCTTGATCTCTCGCCCTGAGAATATTTTCAATAATGAGTTTAGTATTTCCGTTAATGTCCCCGACACACAGATTTATTTGCGCAAGTGCGAAAAGTATTTCTTTACTCATTTAGTATCTGATGCTGGATATAAGAGAAATTAATTTGAAATGATCATTGTGGAAATTACAGCTTTGAAACAATTGCACTCCCAAGTTCTGCTGGAGATCGCACAGTCGTCACACCAACAGCTTCCAGTGCTGCAAATTTGTCATCTGCAGTACCTTTGCCGCCTGATATAATCGCACCTGCATGACCCATACGTTTTCCCGGTGGCGCTGTTACACCGGCAATATAAGCAACAACCGGTTTACTTACTTTTTCCTTGATGAATTCTGCTGCTTCTTCCTCAGCCGTGCCTCCAATTTCACCGACCATGATGATTCCTCTGGTTGCCTCATCTTTCTCAAATAGCTCAAGGCAGTCGATGAAATTCACACCGTGTATTGGATCACCGCCAATACCGACACAGGTACTTTGTCCGAGACCAGCGAGTGTTGTCTGATGTACTGCTTCATAGGTCAGTGTTCCTGATCGTGAAACAATGCCGATACAGCCAGCTTGATGGATGCTCCCCGGCATAATACCAATTTTACATTGTTCTGGGGTTATTACGCCCGGGCAGTTCGGCCCGACCAGTCTTGACTCAGGGTAGTGCTCAAGGCAGGCACGAACCTTGACCATATCAAGTACCGGGATTCCTTCGGTGATGCATATAATGACTTTGATACCTGCCGCCGCTGCCTCAGTGATGGCCTCGGCTGCGAAGGGAGGTGGCACCATGATCATACTTGCATCAGCACCAGTTTCGTTGACAGATTCCAGAACAGTATTAAATACCGGCAGATTTATATGTGTCTCTCCGCCACGCCCTGGTGTCACACCACCAACAATTTTAGTACCGTAAGCAATTGCCTGTTCAGAATGAAAGGTTCCCTGTCTTCCGGTGAAGCCCTGAATAACGACTTTGGTATCTTTATCTATCAGGATTGCCATCAGTGCTCTCCTTTTGCTGCTGCGACAACCTTGTTTGCAGCATCTGCCAAATCCTCAGCAGTAGTGATTGTTAAACTACTCTCTGCAAGAATGGTTTTACCCTGTTCAACATTTGTTCCTTCAAGTCGAACGATGATGGGTACGCTGACCCCGACTTCTTTTACTGCCTTTATAATCCCTTCCGCAATCAAATCACAACGAACAATGCCACCAAATATATTGACTAAAATTGCTTCGACCTTTGAATCTGAAACAATCAATTTGAAAGCTTCAGCAACTTTGTCAGCAGTTGCACCACCACCAACATCCAGAAAATTTGCAGGTTCACCTCCGGATAGTTTAATGATATCCATCGTTGCCATGGCAAGGCCTGCACCATTGACCATACAGGCAATGTTTCCATTCAGCGTGATGTAATTCAGATCATAGAGCTTGGCTATGGTTTCCTTTTCATCTTCCTGTGTCGGGTCGCGCCATTCTTCAAGGTTTATCTGCCGATATAGTGCATTGTCATCAACAGATACCTTGGCATCCAGGCACATGAGGTTTTTTTCATCGTCAATAATTAAAGGGTTAATCTCAATCATACTCAAATCCTTATCGAGGAATAATTGATATAGTCCTTCCAGAAGATGGATAAGCTGAACTTGTTGGGTATCATCAAGACCAAGTGCATCGCTGACACTCCTGGCCTGGTAGTTTTGCAGACCCATCACCGGGTCAATAACAATATTGAAAATTTTATCCGGGCTTTTGGCTGCAACTTCCTCTATATCCATACCACCTTCACTGGAGGCCATAATGGCAATTTTTCTACTGCTGCGATCAACTACCAGACCCAGATACAATTCCCGGGATATTTCCGTTTTTTTCTGCACCAGGACACAGTTGATTGGCTGGCCATCCGGGGCTGATTGTTTGGTCACCAGGCGTTTGCCAAACATATTGGTAACAATCTCTTCAACTTCTTCCATCGTTTCTGCGAGTTTTACTCCGCCTGCCTTGCCTCTTCCTCCAGCATGTACCTGGGCTTTTATTACCCAGCCGTTTCCATGTTGTGCTGATGCTTGTTGCAGTGCTTCCTTGATTGAATGCGCAGGCAGCCCCGGTGATACGGGGATGTCGTATTCTTCGAACAATTTTTTTGCCTGATATTCGTGCAGGTTCATACTATATGCCTTGTTAATTATTGTTAAGAGATCAATATAGAAGCAAATTTATGTTTTTATACTAATAGTTTTATATTGACCGATCACCTACAATTTTACCTGTTCTGGCGAGAATAAGGTAATTTTTGGAAACAAATAACTTGTGGATAACAACCCATCACTGTTGCTCTATTCACGCGGAGACAGAACAAGTGAAAATCTGCTTATGGAATTAAATTTAAATACACATTCGGAAACATCATGGAGAGCTCTTCAGTATTTTAATCTCTATCGATTTTTGATTGCCATGTTATTTGTCACACTCATCTGGGTGGGGCAGTTGCCAGAACCATTGGGTAGCTATAACCAGTTACTATTTTCGGTGTCGTCTCATGTTTATCTCTTCCTGACAATCGTAATTGCCTTTTTTATCAACTTACAGACACCACGATATAATTTGCAGATAGCTACGCATGTGATACTGGATATACTGGTCATTAGTCTAATGATGTATGCCAGCAATGGTTTGAGTAGTGGTTTTGGTATGTTGCTGGTGATAGCGGTGGTGGGGGGTAGTATCTTACGTGCTGGCACAATTGCTATTCTGTTTGCTGCCATTGCCGCTTTAATTGTGTTGGGGCAAGAAGTTTACATTCATTTTTCCAGAGATTTATCGTCACCGAATTACACGCATGCCGGTTTTTTAGGCATTACTTTTTTCATGATGGCATTTTTGGGGCAGGTTTTAGCGTCAAAGGTACAAAAAAGTGAAGCGCTGGCAGAGCAACGTGCCATTGATCTTGAGAACCTGGGCGTACTGAATGAGTATATCGTGCAGAGAATGCAATCAGGACTCATCGTACTGGATGATGAATATCACATACGTTTATTTAATGAAGCGGCAAAGCAATTACTGGGACTCGAAGAAAGTCATAATATTGTACTGAAGTATAGATCACCTGAATTATTTGCTTACCTCAATGACTGGGACCAGAAAGATGGCCAGCGCATGGTCATTTTCAGGCCAGTAAAA
>JAIVVP010000241.1:0-3306 GCA_049189775.1 Gemmatimonadota bacterium
CATCTTCGCCACCTTCACCAGTGTTTGATTTACCACCGATGCGGTTCATGGCAATGGCCAGTGTTTCATGGGCTTCACTACTGATGGAACCATAAGACATGGCGCCAGTAGAAAAACGCTTCATGATGGCTTCAATCGGTTCGACTTCTTCTAATGGAATTGATTTGCTGTTGGCATTGAATTCAAACAAACCACGCAAGGTTGCCAGGTGTTCATTTTGATTGTTAACCAGCTCAGTATATTCCTTGAAGATTTCGTACTGTCCGGAACGCGTGGCATGTTGTAACTTGAATACTGAGTCTGGATTGAACAGATGATATTCACCATCACGACGCCATTGATATTCACCACCCCATTCCAGATCAGGTTTCTTCACCTTTCTTTCAGGAAAGGCATTGTGATGACGCAGGCTGGTTTCTTCAGTGATTTCTTGCAGACCGATGCCGCCGATGCGTGAGGCAGTCCAGGTAAAATATTTATCAACGAATTCCTTGTTTAGACCAATGGCTTCAAATATCTGTGCACCACGATAGGACTGTACGGTTGAGATGCCCATCTTCGCCATGGTCTTGGTCAGACCTTTATTCACTGCCTTGATAAAATTCTTCACTGCCGCTTCATGAGACATTTCCGGCACATGACCTTTACCGATCAAATCGGCCAGTGATTCAAAGGCCAGATAAGGATTCACGGCACCAACACCAAAACCGAGTAGCACGGCGAAATGATGTACTTCTCTGGGCTCACCTGACTCGAGAATGAGGCCTACCCTGGTTCTTGCGCCGACCCTGATCAGATGATGATGTACACCCGCAGTGGCCAGTAATGCCGGAATCGCTGCCTTGTTCTCATCAATACCACGATCAGAAAGAATAATATTGGTGAAGCCTGCTTCAATCGCTGCATCAATTTCTGTGCAGATATCATTCAGTGCCTTATCCATGCCCGCATGACCGTCGGCAATAGGAAATAAAATATCAACGACCTTTGTTTTCAAGCCCGGCAGATCCATATCGCGGATACGTGCAAGTTCATCATTGGTCAGTACCGGTGAACTTAGTTTTACCTGCCGACAACTTTCAGGTGTTGGCTTTAACAGGTTACCCTCCGGACCGACAGTAGTCGCAACCTGTGTCACCAGTTCTTCACGGATACCATCCAGTGGTGGATTGGTAACCTGCGCGAATAATTGTTTAAAGTAGTCATACAACATACGCGAACGATCGGATAACACAGCGAGTGGCGCGTCTGTGCCCATAGAACCGGTCGGTTCCAGGCCATTGGTTGCCATCGGTGCCATCAGTACTTTTAGATCTTCATGGGTATAACCGAAGGCCTGTTGTCTTTGTAACAGGGTATCGTAATCAGAACCATGGATCTGTTTTGGGCTGGGTAAATTTTCGACCGGGATAAGATTTTCTTTTAGCCAGTCTGCATAAGGATGTGCTACAGCGAATTCCTTTTTCAGTTCTTCGTCATCAATGATGCGACCCTGTTTGGTATCCACCATAAAGATACGGCCCGGGTGCAGGCGATCTTTGATCAATACATTTTCTGGTGGGATATCCAGCACACCGACTTCTGAAGCCATCACCACCATGTCATCTTTGGTGACGTAATAACGTGAAGGTCTCAGACCGTTACGATCCAGTACCGCACCAATCACTTCACCATCGGTAAACGCAACCGAGGCCGGACCATCCCAGGGCTCCATCAAAGTAGCGTGGTATTCATAAAAAGCCTTGCGCTCTGCATCCATGGTTTCATGACCACTCCAGGCTTCCGGTATCATCATCAGGATGGCATGCGGTAGCGAACGTCCGGTCATGTGTAAAAATTCCATGGCATTGTCAAACACTGCCGAGTCACTGCCACCTTCAATGATAATGGGGAATAATTTTTTCAGATCATCACCAAACAATTCTGATTCACAGAGTGATTCACGTGCCCGCATCCAGTTGGCATTTCCACGAGCGGTGTTGATCTCGCCGTTATGTGCAACATATCTGAAAGGATGTGCCAGTTTCCAGGCGGGAAAAGTATTGGTGGAAAATCTTTGGTGAACCAGCGCCATGGCTGATTCAAAATCTGGTTCTTTGATATCCGGGAACATAGGTTCGATCTGGGGGCCAGTCAACATGCCTTTGTAGATGCATGTTCTGTAGGACAATGATGGTAGATAAAATTTGTCCTGTTCACTTAAGTCTGAACCCCATACTGCATGTTCTACTAACTTGCGTATGACATAGAGTTTTCTTTCGAAACTGGCCTCGTCCTTGATGTCATCACTGCGGCCAATAAAAATCTGTTTGAATGTTGGTTCACCCATCAGCGCCGTTGGGCCCAGGGCGGAATCATTGGTGGGCACATCTCGCCAACCCAGGACTGTCTGTCCTTCTTCAATAACGATTTTCTCGAAAATTTCCTGGCATTGCTTTGCTTGTTTTGCATCAGTCGGCAAGAACACCATGCCTGCGCCGTAATGGCCATACTCGGGTAATTCAATATTGATTTCCTTACAAACCCGGAGAAAAAACTTATGTGGCGTTTGAATGATCATGCCTACGCCATCACCAGTATTTTCTTCACAACCACAGGCACCACGATGCACCAGGTTCTTAAGAATGGTCATCGCATTCTCTATGATTTTATGTGACTTGCGCCCCTTGATATCTACAACAAAACCAACACCGCATGAGTCATGTTCGTAGGCTGGATCGTACAGGCCTTCGGTCGGTGGAGTGTGTGCTTGTGGATAATCTTTCTGCATGCAATATTTCGCCAAATTAACTATGAATAAATTTTCTACTGGATTAAGTGCAGAGGCACTTAAATTGCCCTTCTTACCCGAGATTCCCTGCTAATTATTTAATTATTCTGCGAATGCCACGCCCATATGGCCAGATTTGCAGGAATGACTATTTTTTGAACGGCCGGAGATTATAGTGTTGTATTGGCATTATGTCACGGTGCAACAAGGAAACTACAAGTAGGCGACGATAGACGTATATCGCTGTATTTAACAACAAATACTGCAATGTATACTGATAATAGAAGAAGTTATTGTCGAATAACAACAGTTTTACTCATTCGCTGATTCGTTCGGACTCGGCAAATGCAAACCTGTCCGTCATCCCGGCAATATAATCGGCAATGCTACGGTAATAGGAATTCTCATCTGACACTTTGTTACTATCAGTAAATATTTCTGCTCCAGTTGGCAGGGTTTCTGGATCTGATGCATATGCTTCGAATAGAACCCTGATCGTTTGCCCTGCCCGGTCAGTCATATCTTTGACATGGTCA
>JAIVVP010000242.1:0-3281 GCA_049189775.1 Gemmatimonadota bacterium
CGGTGTTGCAGATAACACGATCGTTATCTTCTCGACGGATAACGGCGCCGAGATATTCACCTGGCCGCAGGGCGGTAATCATCCCTTCAAGGGTGAGAAAGGTCTGACCAATGAGGGTGGCTTCCGCGTGCCGCAGCTGGTGCGCTGGCCCGGCCATATCAAGCCCGGCACGATCATCAACGACATGTTCGCGCACGAGGACTGGATGCCAACATTATTGGCAGCAGCCAATGGCGGTAAAGATACCGGTATTCAGGCGAAGCTGAAGAAAGGCGGTGTTAAAGCTGACGGCAAGAAGTTCAAGGCGCATCTCGATGGCTATAACCAGATGGATCTACTGACGAAGGGCAATGGTAATGGCACACGTAAAGAGATATTCTACTTTAGTGGTGACGGTAGCTTGAACGCTATTCGTGTCGACGATTGGAAGATCACGTTTACGGAAATGTCGGGTAATCTGCCAACAGCATGGCACAAGACACCAAGCTGGCCACTGATCACCAACTTGCGTCAAGATCCCTACGAGCGCTTCCATGATCAATCAAGTATGTATTTCAAGTGGTGGGCTGACAGGATGTATGTGATGGTGCCTGCGCAAGAAATTGTTGGAAAGCAACTGGCGAGTTTGAAAGAATTTCCGCCCGCCAGGGGTTCAAGTCTGAGTCTTGGTGAGTTGATGGACAGGATAACCTGGGCAACATCGACAACTAAGTGATAAACTAACCTTCTGTTATCACTACGGATTAAATCATTGATCCGTAGTGATACTACCTTGCTTTACCTTATCAAAAACTTTCCTGACTGAGCTGATTTATACCTGATTGTATGAAACGCTTTATTTTCACATTACTTACGCTTTTATCTCTCAATTGCCCCGCTGATGATACTGTTCCTAAGAACAGTTATGTTGGTTATCAGGGTTGCGCTGAATGTCATCAGGAACAAGTCGAACAATGGCTGCCTTCACAGCATAACCAGGCCATGCAACATGCGACTAAAAACACTGTATTAGGTGATTTTAATCAGGCTGTTTTCGATAATTATGGCTTGCGCACAACTTTCTATAGCAAACAGACGAATGATAAAACCCAATACTGGGTCAAAACTGATGGCCCGGACGGGCAATTACAGGATTATGAAGTCAAATATACTTTTGGCGTATATCCATTACAGCAGTATTTAATCGAATTTCCCGGAGGACGTTTGCAGGCACTCGATATTGCCTGGGATAGTCGTCCCAAAAAGCAGGGCGGACAACGCTGGTATCATCTACACCCTGATGAAAAAATTGAATCGGATGATATCTTGCACTGGACCGGTCCGAATATGAACTGGAATTATATGTGCGCCTTCTGCCATTCCACCAATCTGGAAAAAAATTACAGTAGTGAGACTGATAGCTATCAAACCACCTGGTCTGAAATCAATGTTTCCTGTGAGGCCTGTCATGGACCCGGAGCACAACACGTAGAATGGGCTGTACTTAACAAGAAAAGTAAAACAACAAAAAACAGCAAGCCACATAAAAATATGGGCTTATCCAATGTGTTAAATGAGCGCAAGGATATCCAGTGGATGATTGATCAAACAAGCAAAAAACCTTACCGTTCTCAGGCTAAAAACAGCCAGCATGAAATTGAAACCTGTGCGCGTTGCCACAGCAGACGTTCTCAACTGGCTGATGATTCGATCGAGCAACCATTAATGGATTCTTTTCGTCCTGCTCGGCTAACACCCGGACTTTACTATCCTGATGGACAGATCCGGGACGAAGTCTATGTCTATGGTTCCTTTGTACAAAGCAAAATGTATCAGGCCGGGGTCACGTGTTCCGATTGTCATGATCCTCATAGTGCTACGGTAAAACTGCCTGGAGATCAGGTCTGCAACCAATGCCATACTGCCGACAGGTATCGCACAGAAACACATCATTTTCATCAATCGGGTGTCACCTGTCTTGATTGTCATATGTCAACGACCACTTATATGGGTACAGATGACCGACATGATCACAGTTTCAGAATACCACGCCCGGATCTGTCTAATAAAATACTCGCAAGAGAGTCTGACGTCCCCAATGCCTGTAATAAATGTCACACAACTAATACACCTCAGTGGGCTGCGAAACGTATCAATGACTGGTATAAAATATCGCCTGAAGAAACACAAAAATTGGGCTATCAGCAATTTACCCCGGCATTATTTGCCCATCAAAACCAGATACCAGGAGCAGAACAATTACTTTATAAGCTGATCATGGATAAAAATCAGTCAGTGATTGCCCGAGCAACTGCATTAGCTGAACTGGGCAGTTATCCTGATCAAACTTCTGTGAAGATATTACAAAGTCAACTTAATGATGCCGATCCTGCTATTCGTCTGGCCGCTTTAGAAGCGCTGTCTTCTTTTGAGGATCGTTTCAAATTTGCTTTAGCTTTCCCTCAGATTTACGATGAATTTCGTAGTGTTCGTATGGAAGCGGCAAGGGTATTGGGTGTTTTATCGGAAGATCAGATACCAGCCGATGCCAGAAAACAACTGGATAAGGCCAGGCAGGAATATATTGATGCTCAGGAGTTTAACGCGGAACGACCCGAATCTCAGACTAACCTGGGTAATTATTATTTCGATTTAAAGCAGTTTAAAAAATCAGAAACGGCCTATCGACAGGCGCTTGAATTACAGGCTCGATATATTCCGGCTTATATTGGTTTGTCTCAATTGCTCAGTCAAACAGGCCGAGAAAATGAAGCCAGTGCAATTCTGCAAAAAGGTTTGAGTGCCATTCCTGATAATGCGGATTTACATCATGCCCTGGGTTTATCGTATATCAGACAAAAGAAAACAGCACTGGCTCTGGATGAATTACATGCTGCTGCTATCAATGCACAAAGCAATATACGTTACCAGTATGTCTATGCGCTTGCGTTAAATTCAGCCGATCAGACAGCCAAAGCACTTAAGGTTTTAAGAGAGACGCTGCAGCAGTTTCCAGACAATATTGAGATCCTGATCGCACTGACTACCATGAATCGTGATGCAGGCAATAATCAGGATGCAATTAGCTATGCAAAACAGCTGAATGTTCTTATCCCTGGTAATCAGGAAATTAAAAATTTGATACGTGAGTTATCAAAATGAAACCAGTTTTACATAAACTCAAAATGTGCGGATGAAGAGTAGCGAGTGAGGTTTAATAAATGAGTCAAGACACATCGCCTGGGATTATTTTCCTTATCTTGCACGTTTTTGTCCTGCTTGCGGTTATCGCCAGGGTATTG
>JAIVVP010000243.1:0-3264 GCA_049189775.1 Gemmatimonadota bacterium
TATTATTCCTGTGCTACAACACCAGACACGTGCAGACGTTCCATTTTATAGAAAATGGTATTTTATTTTCCCGTATCATTCCTGAAGAGAGTGATTTTCAAGCTGGGTGGATGCGTTGGGAGATTAAGGAAATGGATTCAAACAAGATATATCCAGTCACAAGAATAATACTGGATATCGAGATGGTGCCAGATTTTTTTGTTCCTCCGGTGATAGGCCCTTATCAAATCAAGAGAATAATGCGCATATTTCGGTAAGCATCATTACGGTGGTCCGTTCATCTTCCGGATTATCCAGCAACTTGCTTTCTTTCAGGTAAGGATTGATTAAAGGAAGGTTTTCGTAGTCTGTAATAATTCTTATAATGCTATCTACGTCCGCATCTACAGTCGCATTAATATGCATGTGATAGAGATTATTTTCTTTTTTGATCTCGATGGTCTTTATATCTGCACATAAGGAAATGCCTGGTAACAGGGCCAGGGTTACTAGTATTAGTTTTGAAAAACACTTATTCATCAATCAATCCAGTGTCTGGATAAGCAAAATATTTCTCAAATAATCTGGCATCATCAAAATGGCGTCGACCTACAAAGGCTATTGCATGATGGCCCCATTGTCTCATGGCCCCCGGACTCGGGATCCCCATCGGCCAGAATATGTAGCGTTCATTGCGCTGGCTGCTTTTTATAATTCCATCCTGGCCATATAAACTGCGGTAATTTCCATTATCCAGTTTTAGTGAACGCAGTTCTCCACTGTTCGCATGTTGATAATTTATGGCCTGCGTTACGGGAAAAGATTCGAAATAGACACGTTCAATATAGTGAGAACCATGTGTAATACGCAGGATGGGTCTGAGATTAGATTGAAAATCCAGGGGACCCTGCGGAACAAGAACAGGTTCATCGGTGGATGGAGTTGGCTTTAATATAGATGCATTCTTCGTCGGGAAAACAAGATAGTAACATCCGCAGTTATGCATTGTGTCGTATAGCCAGGGCTCGCCATTGGGGAGTAGGGTCACGCGCCAGGTAATGCCATCCAGATGGCCTCCAAGTAGATCAAAAGTTGATGTTTTTGGTCGTGAAGGAAACCAGATCGTATAGTTCAGTTGTAATAAAATATTTTCCTTGATACGCGTGTAAGAAACATGCCGATATACCTTTGGTGAACGAACGTCAATTTCTGCCTGGTCGTTATTGTCCCACCCCACAGTTCCGATTTGATCATCATTTGTGACGACATCTATCTCAAACATGGGTGCAAAACTGTCAAATAGCTTCTTTTCATCCTCTTTACCGGGTTCAGGAATGGTCAATGGGTTATTGGATGAATGGCTTATGATTTGTGAAACCTGCAATGATGTCAGCTGCACCGATTCCAGTGGTGGTGCATATTGAAGCAGGCTACCGGACACAGGTAATTTGTTTAAAGGTAGTTCAAAAATACGCAGGGTATCTGTATGCCATCGGTTGATTCCGGAACGGAATGCCATCGCAGTGATGGGATAAAGTCCAATCAGTCGTTGCCATGTATTGTATTCATCAGGCGTTATCGCCTTTGATTTTAAATTTTCCTGTTCGTCTGCTTCGTCAAGTCTGGCTAGAATCAAAATATTCGAGCAATATTGCAATGCTTCATCGACACTCATTCCTGAATGGTTAATTTGATAAGCCAGCTTTGCCAATTCGTTCCTGGCTGTGTGTGTTAAATTGGCGAGTTCGATCCGCCATCCATCCAGGCCCAGGGTGAGCAGATGATTTATCCAGTGGTCGAAGGATTGCCCGGACAGTTGCTCATGGCGGAAACTTGAAAGAAAACGATTTGTGCGCAGATAGGGATAACCAGGAATTCGACTGGCCCCGGCATCTATAACATTTGCTGCTCTTATGCTTGTTTCTGTGTCTGAGAAAAAAGATGTGCAGGTTTGCACTTCATTGAAACCGGAGTCCGTTTCATCTTGCTTAATGGGTTGTTGTAGAGATGTACATGCGCCAAGGGTGATACTCAGAAGCAGAATTGATGATAGTTTGCATTTCATCAAAAGACCCTTTGTTTTTATGAGTACTGGATGATTTTAAGAAGGGAATTAATCATTGATATTTCTTGTGTCAATTTTTTCTTGCCACTCTCGTGATTTGTTCAGTACAGTTTTTTCTTCAATGCTTGTAAGTTCCCGATTTTTCATAAGTTGTCTGCCTGCGACCCAGACGTCACTTACCTGATTGCGATTAGCTGCATAGACGATATGTGAGATCGGATCATAAAGTGGTTGGGATTCAATCGTATCAAGATCAATTGCGATAACATCAGCGGCCTTGCCTTTTGTTAGCGAACCGGTGATGTGATCAATGCCCAGTGCCTTTGCCCCGTTAATGGTCGCCATCTCCAATGCTTGATGGGCGGGTAAGACACTGCTATTGCCAGAAATGCCCTTTGCCAACAATGCCGCCGTACGCATTTCACCGAGCATATCCAGATCATTATTACTGGCAGCACCATCGGTGCCCAGTGCGACATTGATGTTCTCTTGCAATAATTCACTGACAGGACAAAAACCACTGGCCAGTTTTAAATTTGATTCCGGGCAGTGGACAACATGTACACCTTGAGCACTCAGCAATGCGATTTCATCTTGCGTAACTTGTGTCATATGTACGGCAAGCAAACGCGGGCTGAGTAATCCAAGATCATGTAGTCGCTGGATGGAACGCTGTCCATGTTGTTCTTCACTTTGTTTAACTTCATCTGCCGTTTCATGAATATGCATATGTACGGGGATATCAAGTTCTTCAGCCAATATATTGATACGTTGCAGTGGTTCATCTGAAACGGTATAGGGTGCATGAGGTGCAAAGGCTGTATGGATGTGAGAATTATGTCGATATTTATCGTGTACCTGTTCACCCTTGAGCAGATATTCATCGGCGTCTTTTGCCCATGCCGTGGGGAAATCGATGAGGATTAAACCAATCATGGCACGGATGCCAGTTTCAACTGCAACTTCCGCAGCCTGATCCGGGAAGAAATACATATCATTGAAGCAGGTGGTGCCACCGCGAATCATTTCCGCAATGGCATGTCTGGTGCCGTCATTAACAAACTCAGGACCGCTCCATTTTTGCTCTGCCGGCCAGATGTGTTGATTAAGCCATTCCATCAATGGTAAATCATCAGCCAGACCACGGAACAGGGTCATTGCCGCATGTGTATGGCAATTAATCAGCCCTGGCATCACGGCATGGTTTGCTAGCTGATGTT